>JBCNOR010000131.1:0-10448 GCA_039593785.1 Niabella sp.
ATATTGCATTACACCTGATTACTAATTTTAACGTGTATGAACAAAAAGCAATATTTATGGATGGGCGCAGGAGTACTGGTTGTAGCAGGGGCTGCAGCATATTTAGCAGGATGCAGAACCATTCCCAAAGGAATTAATGCCATTACCGGCTTCCAAAAAGAGCGTTATTTAGGCAAATGGTATGAAATAGCCCGGTTTGATTTTCGGTTTGAGAAAAATATGAGCAGGGTAACAGCAGAATACAGTACTAATCCTGACGGCACTATCCGGGTAAAAAACTCGGGTTACGATAATAAAAAATATAAGCAAAAACAATCAATAGGTAAGGCTAAGTTTGTTAAGGATGAGGATATAGCTATGCTAAAAGTCTCTTTCTTTGGTCCGTTTTATGCCGGCTACAATGTGATTGCTATAGATGATAACTATCAATACGCGCTGGTTTGCGGGAAGAGCAGGGATTACCTTTGGTTACTTTCACGCGAAAAAACAATGCCAGACAGCATTAAAAAACAATACCTGGATATTGCCAGAAATGCCGGATTTAATATTTCTGAATTAATATGGACACAACAACAATAATAACCAGGAAGCAATGTTAACAATTACCCCCGATCAATATGATCAATTAACAGCTTCAGAAGCAGTAGCGCTGCAAAAAGAGCTGAGAGCTAAAGTCAACATCACAGCGCTCCATACACCTATCCATTTTATAGGAGGCGCTGATATCTCTTTTAATAAATTTGAAGAAACGGTTTATGCGGGCATTATCATATTAAAATATCCCGGGATGATACCTGTTGACCGGGTATCAATAGTAGCTACTACGAAATTTCCCTATATATCAGGTTTATTGGCTTTCAGGGAGATACCGGCCCTTTTAAAAGCCTGGAATAAATTGTCTCAAAAACCTGATCTTATGGTGCTGGATGGACAGGGTATTGCACATGAAAGGCGATTGGGCATTGCCACTCATTTTGGATTGATTACCGGCATTCCTTCTATAGGATGTGCCAAAACAAGGCTAACAGGCACTTATACGGAACCTGCAGATATTCCTTTTGCCGAAAGTCCCTTATTTCACAAAAATGAACGCATAGGAACTGTACTTCGCACCAAAATAAAATGTAAACCTGTTTTTGTGTCGCCGGGCCATAAAGTTAGCATTGAGCAAAGCGTAGCTATTATTAAAAACTGTACCGGCAAATACAGGATTCCCGAACCTACCCGTCTCGCGCATTTATTGGTTAATGAGACCAGGATCCAACACAAGCAAAATACCATTCCGCCTTTGTTCTAGCAACGATCCGACCCAACCCTACCACATTTTATTAATTCCAGCTTTAAATAAGTCACTTCACGGAGAGTTCCGGGCATTTTTATCTAAAAAAAGCAGGCACTGAACTTATAAAATAGCCCATTCATCGAAAATCAAACCGGAACCATATTCGGACCGCCTATTTTTACAGCGGTTTAGAGGGCTAGAGTGGGCTACGGTGCTTTTCCAGGCAGGACGTTCGCCCCTCTTTTTTTTTTGCATATCTCTTGCCGATCTCTCCGTTGTTTTACTAAAACAGGTCCTTCAGTATCGTCTGTGCAGCATGATACCCGCACATGCCATGAACACCTCCACCGGGCGGCGTTGATGAGGAGCATATATATATTTGTTTATCGGACGTACGGTAAGGCGTAAGACTTAAACTCGGGCGTGTATATAACTGACGAATGTCTATAATACCACCATTAATATCTCCGCCTATATAATTGGGGTTATAAATTTCCATCTGTTGGGCGTTCATAGTGTGTCTGGCTAATATCATCTTTTTAAATCCCGGGGCAAACCGTTCTACCTGTTGTTCGATTATATCAGTCATATCAGCAGCCGAACCATTAGGAACATGACAATAGCCCCATGCCGTGTGTTGGCCTTCAGGGGCCCTTAAGGTGTCAAATAAGCTTTGCTGTGCCAAAAGCACGAAAGGCTTATCAACCATTTTCCCTGAAGATGCGTTGCTTTCAGACAAAGCGATTTCTTCAAATGTTCCCCCTATATGAACGGTGGCAGCTTTTCTACATGGTTCTGCCAGAAAAGGGATAGGACCGCTTAATGCCCAATCTATTTTAAATACCCCCATCCCGTAACGGTAACGCTGAAGCTGGGACCGGTAAAAAGAAGTAAAACGGTGACCTGCAATTTTTAGCAGTTGCGCCGGCGTGACATCAAATACCAAAACACGCGCCCAGGGCAGCTCATCTATTGATTGTATCCATTGGCCCGTTTGAATGGTACCACCTAAATGCCGGAAACAGGCAGCCATTGCATGGGCAATAGCCTGCGATCCACCTTTCGCCATAGGCCAGCCTTTAATATGTGCCGCAGCCGATAGCACCAATCCTATTGCAGCCGTGCTGACATTGGTAAGGGGCTGAATAGAATGGGCAGCCATCCCGGCCCAAAGCCCTTTTCCCTCTTTCGTTGAAAATTTGCCGGCAATAGCCGATGCGGAGCGCAGCGCCTTTAATCCAAACCGGGCCAACTTTAAGGGATGGGCGGGAAAACGTAAAGGTGCCAGGATATTGTCGATAATAAAAGGCCAGTCTTCCACCACTGGTCCTATGAGATCTAAATAAACCTGTTCATCTTTACCCAAAGCCTTTGCCGTATCCGCGATTGAGTGGGTAACATAAGCGGCATTTCCACCATCAAAAGGATGTGCTGCCGCGATAGCAGGATGAATATATTCCAAACCAAAGTCTCCTAAAGAAAGTGATGAAAGGAACGGGGAATGTATGGCCATGGGATGAATAGCGGAGCATACATCATGATGAAAACCGGGCAGGGTTAATTCGCTGGTCCGCAAACCTCCTCCTACCTGGTCCTTACCTTCAATCAGCAATACAGAATGACCGCTTTGCTGCAATGTAATGGCAGCTGCCAGTCCATTGGGACCAGCTCCTACTACTATGGCATCATACTTAACAGACATGAGATGGATAATTCCAGGTATATTTAATTAAATCATCAATCAATACCTGTAATATTATAAGTCTTCAATTAATGATTAGTGTGCTTTTTGTTTTTTGATGCGGGTTACTTCTTCCCCTAAATCCAGTATGGATAGCTGCGGGTATGCTTTCCTTACAATGCTGGTTGCAATGGAAGAGCGATAACCCGACGCACAGTGTACAACTATGGGTTTATCCTTTGGAATCTCCGCCAACCGCTTGTCTAATTCCGGCAATGGTATATTTACAGATGAGGCAATGATGGGGTCTTCCTCGTATTCTTTTTTATTACGCACATCGATAATGGTATAATCTTCCTCATCGCTCAGGGAAAAAGATTTACCATTTAAAAATACCGGGTAAGGTTTCTTTACTGTATAAACAAACCCGCCTTCTATATTGGACTCATAGCCGATTTTTGCAAGCTTTTTTACGGCTGTATGAAAGGCACCTGCATCCTGTACTGCCAGGTAGAATTTTTTATCCGGAGCAATAACAGTTCCCAGCCAGGTTTCAAACCTGGAACCTTCCGGAACATAGATAGCGCCAGGATAATAGGCTTCCTGTACATCACTTTTCGGCCTGATATCAACTACCAGGGATTTCTCCGGAGGCTGAAAATTTTCTTCCCGTAGTTGAACTTTCTTTATACCTGGTTGCGCATCGCCCGCTCCAGACCGGTTTAATTCAACATCATAGGGAAAATACTTAGGTATAAAAGGAAGATCTTTTAAAATGGAGGCAACAAAATCCGACTCATTGGTATGATGAAAAGCATGATTATTCTTCTTCTCTTCTCCTATAGTACTGGATTTAACATTACGAATTGCATTGCCGCAAAGCGAGCCAGCCCCGTGTGCCGGGTAAACGGCTACCTTATCATTTAAAGGCAGGTACTTAGTTTGCAGGGTAGCATACATAGCTTTGGCCAGGCTGGTCCTTTGTTCATTTTCATTGTTGCCATATTCCCGTAAATCCGGCCGGCCTACATCTCCAAACAGCAGGGCATCACCTGTAAAAACAGCCTGATCAATATTATTCTCTCTTAATATAATAGAAATACTGTCGGGCGAGTGCCCCGGTGTATCCAGTATTTTTAACAGGAGATGATTATTCAGCGCAATTACATCGCCATCTTTCACCGGGTGATGCGGATACTGGGCATGCAGCTTCTCGCTTACATATATGCGCGTTTTTAGTTTGCGGTATATTTCGGCATGGCTGCTTACAAAATCAGCATGCGGATGCGTTTCTATAACAGCAATAATAGCAGCATTATTCTGTGCTGCGTAGTCATAAAAGGGTTGCGGATCTCGTGCGGGATCTACCAACACGATCTTATTATCGAAGAGGATCGCATAAGAAAATTGCGACAATCCTTCATCCGTAAATTGTTCTATATGATACATACCTGCTGTTTTATTCACCATTAAATGAGGAGCCAGCATTCCCAAACCAGCTATCGATGCACCATTCTTTAAAAATATCCTTCTGTTCATGCAATATTATTGAACCGTAAAATTAACCCGGTCTACACCGGCATTATTCCCCTTTTTCTGGAAAGCAGATACCGTTAACTCATAACTGCCTTTTTCCAGCGAAGGAAGCCTTCCTTCATATAAATTAACCACATCGATCTTATTTAGTTCATAATTGCCAATGACTTTGCCCTCTTTTTTTAAATAAGCTTTTACCTCGAAGTCATCTGCATCCCATACGCCGCCTTTAGAAATAGGGCAGCCACAAAGCATCACCAAATTTACCCTGAAAACAAATGCCCCCTTATTAAAACTTTCCTTAGCTAAAGACTGATGCGTATAGGGACTTAAGATATCAAGAATCAAACCAGGTAATTCAATGATGATACCATCTCCCAGGATATCCTTACCAGGTATTACCCATACCTGCGTGGCACCTTTAATAGCCGCTCCTCTACGGCTTAAGGGCGCCTGTACTTCTATATCCACTAATGCAGGTTCGTTAACATCGATAGTTGCAACAAATTTCGCAGTAGTGCTGTCTGTTTGAGACGCGTACCTCACTATGGGTGTTTGCATTAATATTTTGGTATCGCCTGAGCCTCCCGATGTAATACCCCTGGACAATATTGATCCCGACAGGTTATCCCTTACAATTACTGCAGCACCGCCAATACCGGTTCCTATAAATTTAGCATCTTTCGCTTTTACCCTAATTACAATTTTGGTTGGAAGCGCATGCAGCTCACCCGAGAAGAAGACTAGCGTTAATAAAATAATAGAATAAAATATACGCATGTTTAAGTATTTATAATTTAGTAATGATATTTTTTATTTTCAGTATACCAGTATTTGCCAGGCGTATGTAGTTGCGGAATACGCTCCAGCTCTACATGAATGGTATCTTTATATTGATCAATACCCGATAGCTGAACAATAGACGGATCTATTTGAGCATAATGCCATCTGAGTATGCCCAGCGTATCCCTGGCATCTGTTTTATACAATTCTTTCAAACCCAGGAAGTCCTTATCTGCATATTTCTTCAGCGTATTCTTACTAAACTTCTGGTTTTTATCTACCAGGTAAAGGTTCCTTTCTACCGAATCGATTTCATAGTACAGGTAAACACGGCCCCCGGCCCTGCCGGTTAGCTCATATTCTTTAAACAAATCTGTGCCATCAGGAACCCCATTACCCGTTTTGATATCGAAAGGTTTGCACACCTTATAAGAAAAGGTAGAATAACGCTCAAAAACTGCATTATGCCATCTTACAGAATCTGTGGGTGAATACCGCAGGCTATCGCCGTTTAGCACAAAACTTTTTACATTGTAAAAGCCTTCCGCCTGCGTCAGGCCTGGCAAAATAGGTTCTTTAAGCCGGCCTTTATTAAAATGCAGATCATACCGGTAATAGCTATAAACAAAAAGGAACAAAAAAATAAAGATTGTTTTTGCAGTGATATAGAATGCCTTCCCCCGGGCGGTTTTGTATTCAGGAGTATAATGCCGTGGCACTACGGTTTCCCCCTTAATAAATAATTTCCAGATATCGGGGATATACTGTACCAATAAAAAAAGAGCCAATAATACAAAATAAGAGCTATATACATGCACGCCGCCATCGTAGCCCAAATTGGCATGCGCTATATTGTATAATACGCCTGCTGTAAGAATAGCGCCAATGGCTGTGGTTGCCCTGAAAAACAGCAGCGCCCCGATTATGATTTCCAGTGCACCGAGGAAAATCTGGTACTCCAAAGAAAGACCTACTGATTGCCAGTATAATTTAAAAGGAGCATAATCGCCAAACTCTGTATGAAGATTACTTACCGATGGATAAGGCATTTGCATGGGATAGAATTTAATCAACCCGAAAGCTATCAAGCCTATCGCAATGCGGTAACGAACTAAAACCCTTAACCAGTAATATAATTTATGATAACCGGAGATCGTTCGTTTACGAACCAGCAAAGACCATATAATCCCACCCACAACGGCAGCCAACAAAAGAATACCCCAGGTGGCATAAGAAGCCAGTCCCCATCTCCCGCTTTCTGACTTTATTTCAATTAACCCGGGCCGGGATCCTGCCAAAGCACTTAATAGCTTATAAAGGGAAAAATCTGAAAAGAGTTTGGTGTACCATTCAGGCTCCAAAGGAACGATCATCAGGATGAAGAAAATAAACGCTACCCTGAAAATAAATTTTTCGGAGCGACTCCATAATTGATCATCTATTGAATGAGACCATGTTTGAGTAGCTGTGCTCATAATATTTTTTTAATAGATTTTGATTGGTTTTCTACGTCCGGCATCGAGCAGGTATTTTTTTGAATAGCGGGCTAATTGAATATGCAATGAATCGCCTTTATTATTGGCGCCATGTACATAAATAATGCTATCAGCAATCTGAAGATCGAGGTCATACTTTTTGGCATTGGTACTCTTTTCAAATAACTGTAAACGATAACTGTTATTATTAACAGGCGAATAAGTGTAGCGATAAAAATGCCGGCCCGCATTGCCAATCTTCTCAAAATTCTTTAAAGAGTCGGGATGCCATAAAAGTCGTGGCTTTGTGCTATCTATGATAACAGGCTCATTATCCCTGATGCTGATCGTGTTCCAAGATTCGAATACTACGTTTTGCCAGCGAACCGGGTCTACCAAAGAATAAGGCAAAGTATCTTTATTATAAATGAAGGTTGATACATCATAAAAACCACGGGTCCCTTTGATGCCGGCTTCGGGAGAATAAGGTAACTGAGAACCAGAGTAGGAACGATAGGCTCCTATTCCGAAGAAAATAAATATCACTGCGAAAGCAGCTCTCCCTATTTTCTTGACCGTTGCACGCACATCTGAACGGTTAGCCCAATAAGGATCAGGATTCGTTTTCACCCGTAAAAACAGAAGCGAATAAAACCGGGGAAAATCGTATGAAAATATAAAAACCGCCAGCAGCAGCAGGAAGGAGCTATATACCTGTTCCCCGATATCGAAAACAAAATTGGAGATCACTACATTGGATAAAACTGCTATTAGCAATCCTGAGCCTATTGCGGCGGTTTTCCTGAACAGTAGCAGAATGCCACCCAGCAGCTCCAGCAATCCTATAGCCGGTACATACCCGGCAAACGTAACAGATGTGCTGAGGTAATAAATTTTCCAGCTCAGAAAATCTCCGTAGTCGGTGTGATAATCACTTAAAGAAGGCTTGGGCAACTGTAAAGGCAATAGCTTCACAACACCGGTTGTAACTACAGCCAGCGCCAGCCTCACCCTTATAAAAACTCTCAGAAAGTAATATAGCCGGTTATACTCTTTTGTGTTTTTCTTATCCACTATCTGCCAGATAATGGCGCCGATCAAAGCTACAATTAATGCAATCAACCAATTCCAATACCCGGTAAAAGGATGATTGACGCTTTGACTTTCCGCTACGAATGATGTCCGGTAAGTAAATAGCTGGAAAGCGGTTTCAAAACTAAAAGGAGCATTCTTAACCGATTCAAATAAAAGCCGGTCAAAAGGAAGAGATAAAACAAGAAGAAAAATAAAAACCAGCCTGAAGACAAACAGCTCTCCCGGAGTCCAGGGTTTGTGAAGCGTTGGATGAGACATAAAAACAGATTAATGATCAGATAATAAAATCATGCTGTTAACATTAATTTCCATATCCCGGATTTTGCGTCAGACTGCCGTCTACCAGGATCTGGGAATAAGGAATAGGTAATAACAGTTTTGTCGCGTCAGTAATACCTAATACTGCCTGTGCCCGGCCCGTTCTCACAAGGTCATACCAGCGGTGATTTTCAAAAGCAAACTCATACCTGTTTTCATTTTCGATAGCCGACAGTAACTCAGCAGCAGTATTTGACGAAAGAGAAGCCAGGCTGGCTCTGTTTCTTATCTTGTTCAAATCTTCCCGGGCACCTGTTATGTCCGGTGCAGGCAGGCTGGCCCTGGCTTCCGCCCTGATCAGGTATAATTCTGCCAAACGGATGATATAGGCAGGATCCGTACCATTGGTTCGGTAATATAAGTTACCATACCAGGTAGCAATACCATTGGCAGGAACATTGATCAGCAATTGTGTTCTGTCACCCACTACGGCTGCATTACTTAACACTGTTGCAAACTCATCTGCCGGCCTTACCCAACCAATTCCTCCTCTTGCTGAAGGTTGCCAGTTATAGGCCTGTGTATTGGTTACAGTAGTATTATAATACAACTCAAAAACCGACTCCCGGGTATTGGATGCGTTATTAGCGAAGAATGAATTATAAGGTGCGGGCAAACTATAGTTTTCAGTATCATTGATCAGCCTGCCGGCATAGTCTATAGCCGCAGCCCACTCTTTTACATATAAATGATAGCGGGCCCTTAAAGCCCAAACTGTTTTCCTGGTAGCCCGTATCCTGTTTGTTGTGTTGGGCAATAAATTTTCGGCGGCTTCCAGGTCTTTCAATATCTGGGCATAGGTTTCCTGAACTGAGCTTCTGGCTACTTTGCCAATAGTCCCTGCCGATTGGGTGGGTGTAAGAATCAACTGCACGCCGCCCCAGGTTCTTACCAGGTCGAAATAAGCGAGCGCCCGTAAAAAATGGGCTTCTCCTGTAAGCTGATTTCGTACAGCTTCTGTAAAGGTAGTAGTGGTACTTAGAGAGGGTACTTTTTCTATCACGTTGTTAGCCCTGTTGATCGTATTGTAGATGGCAGTCCAAACACTTGCCAAAGGACCTAAGTCTGCCCTTACTGTATGCGTAGTTAATGTCTTATTTACTGCCTGGCTTCCTGTATACTGCACGTTATCTCCTGAAAGATTGCCCAATAAAGGGAAATTGTATCCATAATAATCGTTTGACTCCAACTGGTTATAAATGCCCCTCACTGCTGTTCTTGCCGAAGCTTCATCTACAATGGTAACCTGGTCTGAAGTTGCAGTTTTGGGTTCTACATCCAGGAACTTTTTGCAGGAGGCCAATGCTCCTGAAACGAGGCTGAGTAGAAGTAAATAATAGAGCGAATATTTTTTATGTTGCATATCTATAAACTGTTTTGTAATAAGAAAAAACTAGAACGTTACGTTAAGACCAAATTGAAAGCTACGGGGCTGCGGAGGTGTGCCAAATCCACCAAGACCCTGCGCATTAGGATTGGAAGTAACACTTGTTTCAGGATCACCGGTATATTTGGTTAAAATGAAAAGATTAGCTGCCACAAAATACAGGCGCACATTATTTAGTCCCGCTTTTTCTACAAACGACCCGGGTAACGAATAGCCGAAGGATAATTGCCTTAATCTCAGGAAGGACGCATCTTCCAGGTACCGGCTGTTCTGATCCAAAGTATAATTATAGCCTGCAGATGTTAACCGGGGTACATCCGTTATATCTCCGGGCTTCTGCCATCTTTTTAACAGGGTTGCATTGGCACCGGTACCGGGGTTACGCTCCAGGAAGAAGCGTTGCAGGTTCAGCGCGTAGCTACCATACTGGAAGGAAAAAAGCGCTCCCAGATCGAACTGCTTAAATCTTACCGTATTGGTTAAGCCTCCATAAAATTTAGGATAGAAATTATGCAGGATCTTCCTGTCTTCCGCAGTTACCACGCCATTCTCATCCTGTCCGGCAAATACCGGGTTACCGGTTTGAGGATCTACCCTTAGTTGCTCATATAACCAAAAGGAATTTAAGGAGTAACCTTCTTTTAATATCACCCAATCTCTTGTATACTGTGTGATCTGGGTAGGTAATTTTTCGATCCTGTTCCTGTTGCCCGAAATATTGAAACTCGTCGTCCAGTTAAAATTCTCATTCCTGATATTGGTCGAATTGATCGTCAACTCATAACCCTTATTACTTACTTCGCCTACGTTAGCCCAGTACACCGAGAATCCTGAAGAAGCCGGAACCGGGCGTTGCAGCAAAAGATCTGATGTGTATTTATTGTATACATC
>JBCNOR010000132.1:0-10339 GCA_039593785.1 Niabella sp.
TGTAAAGTTAGATAGGCAAACATTTATTAAAACATAACTAGACGATTATTTAATCACAAATAATTGCAAAAACAGAAGTTCATGAAAAAAAAAATTCAAATTAATCTAAGATATTCAATTGAACATTAGTGGTGAGAAAAAACCCCGCAACATTCCTCATAAGAAGTGCGGGGTTCCTTTCAAAAACTTCTATCTTTTCACAACATTAACTATTTTAGAATAACTTTTCGTTCCATCTTTATCTACCTGTGCAATGCGCACGTATAATTTACCCTCGGGTAATGCATCGCGCCTGTTTTGTTACAACCGGCAGCTAACACCACCCTACCTAAAGCCATTGCCTACTCTCATCTCTTGCAAAGCATCAAATAATAGATAAAGAACTAAAGCAATATTTCACTATCTGTTCGTGACAGCTAATAGCCAGGATTTTGCTTGAGCCTTCCCTGATAAGCGTCAATAGTTGCCTGATCGTACGGAAATAATTCACTTTTATTCGGTGTAAAGAATGATGCTATTCCTTGCCACAGCGGCTTACCATCTATAGCACTTGCCGTAGTCAGGTGCTGAGCCCAATCTGTCCTTGTCCATCCGGTGGTAGGTGACGGAACCTGAGTCGGCTGCCAAAAAGGTTTGGCAGAGGCTGCAGTATTAGTTCCTGCATAATATTGAATTTCTTCACCTACATTTCTCCAATAGATATATTGTGGTACATTGGTATACGGAGCTACCCGGTCCCGGATTTGCTGAATCTTAGTTCTGGTTTCTGCAATTTTTGTTGCCAGAAGATTCCATCGCAACAAATCGTATTTACGGATGCCTTCATGTCCAAACTCAAGGTATCGCTCCCGGTCAATAGCATTGAAGAATGCATCCTTTGTTGCAGGTGTGGCTCCAATTAAAGAAGCATTTGCACCATAGGCCCTTTTACGCACTTCTTCTAAAGCTGCGATTGCCTCTGAGGTTGGTCCGCCATTGATTTCATTAACTGCCTCCGCATACATAAGCAACACGTCCGCAAACCTGATCACAACCCAATTATAGCCCACGTTCAGCACAGTGCCAGGTAAAAGCGGAACCCTCCAATCGCGGCGATATTTTCCGGTATTTAACTCCCCTAAGCGACGCTGACTTTTAATATTCGTGGCTGAAGTCACCTGGTAATGCGTAAGTGTCACATCGCGCCTGGTATCTACAGAATCGAAGGCATAAAAATAGTTGGGTAGCATTACGATTCCACCGCCGCCAGCTCCATACCGTGAAGCATTATTAAGATTCGGTCCGTCGTAGTTTCCCATTCGGCTATCGCTGGTACTATTACCTCCACCGGCGCCCACTTCAAAGATAATCTCACCTGCGGGATCGTAAACAAATGAGGTTACACTTCTCCAGATATTTTCATAACTAGGATTCAATGTGTGTTGATCTCTCCTTGCCATCAGTTCTTCACATTCTTTTTTGGCTATTTCATAGTACTTAAAATAGTCACTGCGCCTTTCCACCTGGCCGTTTCTTCTTAAAGCATACCCGCCCCTGGTCAACGCAATACGGGCGCGCAGCGCCTTTGCTGCGCCTTTTGTGATGCGCTCGTTTCGGGGACCCGCTTCAGTGCGCCAGGGTAATAAATCAGTACTGGTCGCAAGGTCGGTGAGCAGCTTATCATAAGTCGAATCTCTGTCAGCAGCGGGTGCGAACAAATTTTGCTGCTGATAAGCCGGAGTCATGGGAGCAGGTACATCTCCCCAGTTCCTTATAAGCTCGTGGTAAAATTGAGCCCTCAGGAAAAGACACTCTCCCAAAAGCCTTCTCAACTCTTTCTTTTCAGTATCAGTGCCATTATTATACAAAGCCATCATCGGTATTTGTTCTATACAGAGATTTGCTTTCTCAACTCCTCTATACAATTGTCGAAACGGGTTCGTGAGCTCTGCATTTGTTAGCAATAATTGATACCTTCCCACTCCCCTACGACCATTATCAATATTACCACTGGCAATGCCTTCATCAGTGTCATAAGGATAATACATACTTATTCTTATTCCATATCCATTATCGCCACTTAATTCATCATACACACCTATCACAGTGTTGTATGCATTAGAGAGATCTGAAAAAGCCTGGTTCAGATTATACTGAGATACTGGTTCAACTTCCGTATATTTTTTGCATCCGGCGGCGGCTAAAATGCACACTGCAATGCTGGCAAGAACTCTATATTTCATAACAGTAAGAATTAAAAATTAGAAATTAACGTTTAGACCAAATACCCATGTTCTTGATCTTGGGTAAGCTGCAAAATCTACACCTGGCGTCAACGGATCACTTCTCCTGGCAGTTACATCAGGATCGTAACCCGAATAACCTGTAATGGTTGCCAGGTTATTTACCGTCGCAAAAGCTCTCACAGAAGAAATTTTCAATGCTTTGAGTGAACGCGCCGGAATGGTGTAACCCAGCGTGAGGTTGTTGATCCTCAGGTAGGAGCCATCTTCAATTGCCCAGGAATGTAACCACCAGCGTTGTACCCGAACAGGAGACCATATGGTAGCATTTGCATTTAACGCAGCCAGAGCAGTCGGATCTGTAATAATGTTCCCGTTAGCATCAATGTTGGTCCACCTGTCTTTCATTATGTCCAACATATTAAGATTGGCAAACGCACCATCTGTCCACTCCAGCTTATTGGCATTGTATATATCATTTCCCACCACAAAATTGACAAAAACGCTTATGTCAAAATTCTTATATGCCAACTGATTGTTCCAACCACCCGCGAATTTAGGATTTGCATTCCCTATAACTTGCCTGTCACCGTCGGCCGTAATGACACCATCGTTATTAAGATCCTTCCACTTTAACATACCTGGTTGCGGCGTTCCATATACTGCATTGGCGGCTATGCCCTGCTTTAACGTGTAAGTATTAGTAGTGCTATTAAAATCAAAGTCCTCAACTTTATAAAAACCATCTGTAACAAAACCGTACATTAATCCCACTGGTTGCCCAACTTTAACTAGGTAATCAGCAACACCATCCGATCCCTGCCAACCTGAGTTGCGCTCTATTTGCTGTACTCCGCCTAAACTCAACACCTCATTTCTGTTGAACGAGATATTGAAATTCGAAGTCCATGTAATTCCTTTTGTACTTATCGGTGTTGCATTAACCTGAAACTCCATCCCGGTATTACTGGTAGAACCTATATTTTGAATCTGGCTTGTATACCCGGAAGTGGGTGGGATGGCTACTGCTAGCAAAAGATCTTTTGCAGTATTCTTGTAAACATCTACCGTAAGCTGAAGTCTGTCCTTAAAAAATGAAAGATCTAAACCAGCATTGGCTGAGTTATTCCGCTCCCATCTCAATAGGGGGTTGGACAATGCAGTGGGTGCATAACCAGGAACAATGTTATGATTGAAAGCGTACTGGGCAGTAACACCATAAAGCTGTTGATAAAGTAAATTATCAATACGATTGTTGCCGACGGAGCCATATCCTACTCTTAATTTACCGTCGTTCAACCAATTTCCTCCAAAATCACCTTCTTTGCTAAACCTCCAGGCTAAAGACCCGGAAGGGAATACCAGGGTACCATTTTCAGAGCTAAACTTTGACGAGCGGTCCGCGCGCACATTGAAGTTAAAAATGTACTTATCGTCATAGGTGTAACCTACTCTTCCGAAGAATGAAGCAATGCGGCTGGGCGGCTGCACAAAAGATGTGGGAAGCGGCTGTGCAGAGCCGGTAGGTGCGGCACCAAGGCCCATATTTGCCAGCGCCTTTTCTGCGGATATATCGGCAGGAAAAAATCTGGTTTCGGTACTGTTCTGATTAGACAATAGCTGAACAATTTCCTGCCCCGCCAGTACATTAATGCTATGATGACCATTTATATTATTCAGTGTATACTGAAGCGTGTTAGAATTCGTAAGCGATTTGTTGTTTTGGTAGCCCATAGATGCCAACGGCAAAGAAGCAAAATTTCGCGCTTGGCTGGTAATTTTACTGTAGAACAGATTAGTTTTGATATCAACGTTATCAAAGCCTACAGTGCTCCTAAAGGTCAGGTTTTTGACAATATTGTAATTAAGATAACCTGTGAGATAAATTCCTTTGGTGTATTGCCTTCTATATTCTGCCTTGGTAAGTAAAACAGGATTAATGGCGCCGCTGGATGCCAGAAAATAAGCTTCGTCAAAATCGTCGATACCACCGTTGGGTGTAGGTATTTCAAAAGGCCGATAATTAATAGTATGCCTTAATCGATTGGTAGCCCTGGTTCCTGAATTGGTGGTACCAGCGCCCTTTATTTCCTGATCAAGGTAGCGAACACTGGTTCCCAACTTAATTTTATTGGAAGGCTTATTTTCCAGTTTAAAGTTAACTATTTTTCTGTCGAAGCCAGACTCCAATTGAATACCGTCTTCCTTATTTAGTGTTGCACTTAAGCTGAAGGTTGTGTTATTATTGCCTCCCGTTACGGAAAGATTATGATTTTGGAAGGAAGCCTTTCGGCCAAATACTTCGTTTTGCCAATTAATTGGAGTAATATTTTTATAAACGTTTAACGTATCCCAGGTAGTGCCATAGGTTTGTGCAAAATTACTGCTATCTGCAATGCTGTTGCGGCTGCGCTCGTATTGCCAAACCACAAAATCGTAAGGATTCAACACGCTCATGGTTCGAGGAAGTTCTCTAAAGCCCATACTGGCATTTAAAGACACGCGCGTTTTACCCGAACGTCCTGATTTGGTGGTAATAATTACGACACCGTTGGCTGCCCTTGCTCCGTAAATGGCAGAAGTAGATGCGTCTTTCAGTACATCAACTGATGCAATGTCCTGAGGGGCTATCACCGAAAGCGCATTCTCAACTTGAACGCCGTCAACAATATACAAAGGGGCATTATCCTGAGTAATGGAACCACCGCCCCGCACCCTGACAACAATATCTGCTCCCGGCGCTCCCTCAGATGCGGTAATCTGCACGCCGGCCAGGCGTCCTTGCAAAGCTTCTGCAGCGGAAGATAAAGGGATATCTTTAATCTGCTGTGCGGATACCGATGATATGGATCCGCTCAGGTCTTTCTTTTTGACAGTTTGATAACCCACTACCACGACATCATCTCCTGAAGCAATATTGCGAACCAAAGTCACCGCCATATTTTCTTTGGCTTCCAGTTCCTGTTGAAGAAAACCAACATAGCTAAAGGAAAGCTTGCTTGCACCTGAAGGAAGAGCTATGCTGAACTTTCCATTCAGATCGGTTTGCGTTGCACCCGAACCTCCAACAATATTCACGTTCACGCCGGATAATGGAACGCCGCTTTCATCCAGCACCGTACCCGTAATTGATGATTTTTGAGCAAAAACTCGTCCACACACGAGCACAATAAGCAATGCAAGTACTTGTTTCATTGGCAAGAATTTAAAGTAATAAAGCGTCAATCGGTTTACAATACAATTGTAAAGCATTTTCTTTGATCAGGATGGAACAGGATAGTTATTTTTTTACGCAATCGTTTCCGGCATCGTGTGCATGATGATAAATACTTTCATTAGGATCACTGCTCCAAAGATGTATGAACTCACTTTTGGATTTAACCTTTCGCGGAAATGATTACAAAAAGATACAAACGTAGTAGCTAATGAAGTATTATACTAATTCATGCAAGCCGTCATTCATCTTAATTTAAAAAACAAGCCGCTATTAAAAAAAGAGCTTATTGATCGAGTAGCAACAACAAAGGTTTATTATGAACATTTTATTTTGCCCAGTAATTGAACCAACCAATCTTTATGAAACGCATCATCACAATCCTCTATCAAAGATGAAAATAAATCTTCGGTAAAAGTCGATAAAAACCTCCACAGCAATCTACTACATTCCAACAGCCTTTCTACATTAAGATGACTAGAGAGCAACTCGAAAATAGTGTCAAAATACCGCAGCCTTTGCGCTTTGTTAGCTGTATAAACATTGACATACATCCTACGCTCCGCCAATTTTTTAATCACAGCTTTCGACAAGGTACCAGAAAAGGACACTTTAAAAAAAGACCATGGATATCTGAAATTGCCTTGATATTCTATCGCTTCATTTTGTGGAATAACCAGAAATTGACCACGTTTTATTATAACCTCTCCTTTATCTGATAAGGCCCAACCCTGGCCTTCGGCACAATACAATAGACTATCAAAGGACATTCCCCTGACAGCCTGGTAACGTTCTATTGACTTCCGGTTAAATTCTAACTGAGTCGTGTATAGTGTCTGAAGTATGGAATGCTTTTCGCATTCCATCAATATCTTGTTAGATAGCGATATCGCACGCTGATCATAGTTTACATTCTCAAAAACAAAACTTCTTGACATGATAAAATGATTGTGACGCAGGCAAACTAAAACGTACTGACTCCCTGCCAGATTTAATATACAACATCACCTTATCTGCACCCTAAAACGCTTATTTTCTGATAGAAGTTTCGCTAAGGGAGCTTCTTTTTCTCAACCTTCCATTGCGGATCTTTGGCTAGTCCGGCAGGATTTCCTGTAAAAAGCATACCGGCATCTTTATCATTTTTCAACTGCCATTTATACCATGCCGCGGCCACCTTCGCAAATTCACCTCCATGAGGCTTAGCATACGTTCCGCCATGTCCCACATCCATATTGGCTACAAAAACAGGCACATGATTGATAAGCCTGAAATCGTCCATGCCATTCTTATAGGCAATGTCCTTTTCCCCACCTAATAAATATAGCACAGGCGTGTGCAACTTTGAGAGCTGGGCTTTGGTGAGACCAGGCATTCCGGATAACCTGTTAGTGGTATCGGCTAAAATGCCGCTGTTACACACAACTACAGTAGTTACACGGGAATCCGGAGCTACTTCCAGCGTTTGCAGGCCTCCGCAAGACATTCCGCTGACTGCGATCTTAGATGTATCCAACTTTTTATAGTAGGGGCTTTGCTGATCATTATTTTGACGAATTGCCCAGTCGATAGCATCCGTTAATTGAGATGAAAAGGATCTCCCCCCTTTCTTTTCACCTACTCCCGGTATAGGACCTATGGCTATTACGATAAATCCATGTGATGCCACCTCAGATAAAAAATTAATGTGTTCCCAGGGAGAATTAGCACAGGCTCCGTTACCCCAGGCAATGATGGGCAACTTATTTCCTGCACCAATGGCAGCGAGATTTTGGGGCCTGAATATTGTATGTGTTGGCAAACTGCGTTCACCAACCATCAGGGCTTTGAAAGGCCCGGTTCCGCCGTCTTCCACCAGCCTTGAGGTTGGCCTTGCTGTATCAGCAAGTGCAGCCTGTGCGGTAGCGGGATTGTAAGCACTTAATGAACAAACTGTCATGAGGAACATGGCCAATTTCGTAAATCGCATAATGGGATGTTTTAATCAGAATTAATTTTTAGTAATAATCTTGTATTCTATTTTTTGAAAAGCTGATACACTTTACTAATGAATATTGGATATAACTTTTCTTTTCGAGGCATGTTTAAATAAAAGAGTGCAATCATATTATTTTCGGGATCGATAATATATTCGGTGCCATATAAACCACCCCAGGAATAGGCCGTGTTAGATACTTCAGGGACAGGCTTTTTTATCTCATTGAATAATTCAAAACCAAGGCCGAACTGAAAGCCCTTCCCACCGGAATTTACGGCGGGTAAGCGGTTGATCTTTGTCATCTGATCAACAGTTTCGGGCTTTAGAATGCTGTTTCCGTTGAAGCTGCCTTTGTTTAGCAGCATCTGGCAGAACTTTGCGTAGTCTTCAATCGGACCATTGAGGCCTATAGCGCCCTCAACATAGGTTTGCTCTTGGCTAATGGTTGCTTCGCTAAAATTGTTTGCAGCCGGTTCTAATTTTCCGTCTGAATAATTATATGCTTTTACAAAACGGCTTAGTGCCTCCTTTGGGTAGTACCAATCGGTTTGGCTCATACCAAGCGGAATTAAAATCGTTTCTTTTACATATTGGCGGAATGGCTTTCCTGAAATGCGTTCGACCATATAAGCCAGCATATTGGTGCTGATATGATAGTTCCATTCACTACCCGGATCAAAACCCAATGGATACCTGGCCAACTTTATCATCTCATCTTTTAAATACCTTGCCGTGCCTCGGCCGCCTGTGCGCTGTCCTATTACCCGCGAGGTCAAAGTATCTCCGTTGGCTTTTCTAATAGAGTCACTAATTTTTCTTTCAATGCGTTGAATAGCCCCTACCTGGCCGGCATTCAAACCAGAACTGTGCGACATCAAATGAACAAATGTTACCGGGCCTGATGCCGGGCGAGTTTCATAACTGCCATCAGGATGAACTTTGGTAACTACTTTATCAGAAATTTCTGGAAAGTATTTAGATACCGGATCGTCAATCTTCACTAATCCTTTTTCTACCAATGTCATAAAAGCTACAGTGGTAACAGCCTTGGTCTGCGAAAAAAGAATATAATAATCCTCGGGTGTTGCCGAAATTTTGTTCTCCATATCCTTCCAGCCAAAAGATTTTTTATATATCACATTGCCTCCCTTTGCCACGAAAGCAGCTACATTCGCTACCCTTCCCTGGCTTACGAAAGATTGCAGTACGGAATCAATCCGATAAATTTTTTCATTGGATGTTCCGATTTTTTTCGGATCAACCTGGTACTTGAATTGCTGCGGTGTAGTTGCTGATTGTTTTTGCGCGCTGGCTTGTGTATGAACTACACCTGCAATTAGAATTAGGTAAATTATTTTCATTTGACGTTTATTTTTTAAGTTACAATGCCGGTGATTTTAACCTTCAAGATCCAAAGAAAGAAATAAGCAATAAACAATCCACACTATTTTATGGTCGATAGGGTTTCCCCAACACCAATTTATCGCCCGACATGTCCACTTCGAAAAACTTTGGATAGCGAATATATCTGCCGTTTTCGCTTTTATGGCTATGCAGGCACATTAGCCATTTTCCCTGCAGGGTACGAAACAACATACCATGCCCAAAGTTGGGCGGTGTTATGGGTCCTTTTTCCTGCTCCCATGGACCGTTTAAAGCACCCGTTTTAGAATAAGCCACACCCTGCGTGTAAACATCATGTACCCAACTTGTCCATATCATTCCTAAACGACCGGTTCCCGTATGAAAAAGGAAAGGTCCGTCCGTTACTTTGCTGGGTCGTTCGCGTCCCTGTTCACCTTTTTCTTTACTCCAGGGTGCATCGGACGCAAAAAACAGTACGGTTCGTTTACCCGTGGTTCCACTCAGGTTGGGCTTTAATGATTTGTATTCAACCGTGCCATTCCAGTTCTGCAACCACTCATAACAATAAATCATATAAGGCTTGCCGTCTTCTACCCAAAATGTTGCATCCAATGTTGCCTGATCCTGGGGAAGATAAATAGAATCCATCATGGGCCGGTAAGGGCCGCCCGGACTGCTGCTCACCAATACATGGCAGGCTCGGCGTTCCACTGCATTGCCTTTTACAGAATCAATAATCACAGCACGATTGGTAAACGTTCCAAAATAATAATACTTACCCTGGTAGGCATGAATTTCGGGAGCCCAGATCATAGGCTTTCGCCCCATCCAGGAAGCTGTATCTGTTTCAGCCACCATGAAGGGGCCTTCCCAATATTTTAAGTCTGCACTTTTCCAAAGCATCCCGCCCGTTCCGGTCATATAATACATTTGTGTAGCTGAATCGGCCAGTATGAACGGATCACTCATTCGGATGGAATCGATGGGTACATTTTTTCGAACGGGCATGTTGCCGCCTTGCCCATATAAGGAGACAGACAATAGCAACCCCAATAAAACAACAAGTCTTCTAACCTTCAAGTATTGCATATTTCTGAATGAGGGTTAAAAATTTCAAAGGCTTTGTACCAGTACAAGATCGTCTACCACGCAATAGGCGTTGGCTTTTCCTTCAGCAACAAAACCAATTTCTACTTTTCCATTTTTCACGAGAATTTTCTCCAGCTTAATAGTGATCCAGTTAGGATTTTCTTTAATGGCAGCTTTTACTGTTTTACCATTGGATACCGCATACATTTCAAGTTTCGAAAATCCGCTGCTGTTTTTCACTTTGGCAGTAAGCGTATACACACCATCTTTTAATTCAACAAATTCAGAAGAACTGATTACCTGTGAAACCTTTCTTTTAAAATCTATCTTATCGCTGATATTAAGGCTTCTTTCGCCAACAACAATTTTACGTTCCTCAGTTGTGTTGGCATGATTCAGTACAGGGGAATTGCTACTATCAAGACTAACCTTATTGCCTTCTACCACTAAAGTTTTCCACCCGGTCAATTC
>JBCNOR010000133.1:0-10322 GCA_039593785.1 Niabella sp.
AGGTCGACCGGATCGACCACGGCGTGCGCAGCATCGAGGATGCCGCGCTCGTCGAACGCCTCGCCCGATCGCGCACGGCGCTCACCGTCTGCCCGCTGTAGTTTTAGAATAACTCGTTGTGTTATCAATATCATGTTGTGCAATGCGCACAAACAGCTTGCCAGAGCTTAGTACTTCGGTACGCTCGCTCTTTGTGCAGGCAGTGAATACAAAAATACCGGCTAAAATGCAGAGTAATGCCGAATACCGGGCTCTACGCGGAAAAGCTAAAAATAAGAATGCGACTCCAATAGATGCAAAGGCAATTCCTTTTACATCAAATGTAAAGCTATAATATAAAGGCGTAGATGAAGAGCCATTTACAGCTTTGGAATCGACAGATCCCAGGCGCTGCCAGTTTTCGCCATCTGCCGACACTTCAACCGTGTAAGATTTACAGTTTGTTTCTGAAGTGGTTTGCCAGTTAACGGCCAGGGAAGCCCCTTTTATATTGGCAGTCAATTCATCAAAAGCAACGGGTAATACATTGGGAGAGGCGGGCAATACCTGCTGCGTCGTTGAAAAATCCCAGTTAGCCGGATTAGCAAGGGTTGTTCTGGCGGTAGCGGCATCGGTGCTCAGGATTACAGAAGCTTTTAGCCGTACATTGGTACCTCCCGAGGGTAAAAGTACAATTGCATAATTATTGCTATTATCAAAAACTGCGGGACGGGTAGAACCTGTTGGTTGTAAGCCGGTATTGCAGTTCATTGTTGTAGCAGTCCAGCCAGCAGGAATCATACTCAAAGCTGCTACAAAAGACGGACTGGTGAGGCTTCCCTGGTATGCAAAAAGTACTTCACCAGGAGAAGCAATAGTTACATACTGAGGCCCCCCGTTAAGTTGATTAATAGCGGCCTGCTCTCCGGTAGCTGTACCGATGTTGGCCGTGGGAGCTACTTGGCATCTTATAACTACTTGTGTTCCGTAGGGATATCCCTTGTCGGCAACCCATTTTACAACCCCATCGGTAAGTGCCGGGTTAGTGGAACAGGTGGATTGAAAAGCCCCGGTTGACATCCAGCCGTAGTCTGTAAAATAAATGGTTGTTCCCTGGTTGATAGCCCTTAGTAAAACAAAGCTAAAATCTTTGTTATTCCCGGTTCCGTTTACATCGCTCGAAGCAGTATTAGCCCCGGTAAATGCAATATCGCCTAATGCCAGGGTAGTAGGTTGAGCATTTGAAATGAATAACATGGCACTGCATAAGAATGCCAGCAATGATTTTTTGAACGTCATTTTTGGTAATTTGAGGGTGTTTAGAAGTTTTAATCCGGCAAATGTCAGGTAAAATAATCTTCGTGCGAAATTTTTATTATTCAGTGCGAAATTCGCCGGTATCCCTTATTTAATTTATTCGAGAAGCGCTGTATATTAGAAGTATTGCATTCTATAAACCGCTATCTTAGCCATGATCAGGAAGACGACCTACATATTATCGGGAATTATAGGTATAATAGTTACAGCTTTTGCATTACAGCCACTTAGGAAGGGTCAGGGTTCGGATACAAGAACAGTATATCAGTTAGATAAAAACTGGCCGCAGCTACCTACCTCTATACAATTAGGAAACCCTACAGGTATTGATCTCGACACCAGCCAGCAGGTTGTGGTGCTGCACCGGGCAGGTAGAAAATGGCCTTTACTCGGCATGATGCCCGAAGACCGGATCAAACAAAAAACAGTACTTTTTATTGATAAGGATAACGGGAAACTCCTTTATAGCTGGGGCGACAACCTGTTTATAATGCCACACGGCCTGACCGTAGACCATGAAAACCATATCTGGATAACAGATGTGGGCTTACACCAGGTATTTAAGTTTAACCATGCAGGCCAGCTTTTACTGCAGTTGGGCGAAGCCGGCGTTGCAGGCAGTGACAATATTCATTTTAATAGGCCTACCGGTGTTGCAATTGCCGGTGATGGAACGTTTTATGTGAGCGATGGTTATGGAAACAGCCGGATAATAAGGTTTGATGCAAATGGAAAATATTTATCAGAATGGGGTAAAAAAGGAGACAAGCCTGGAGAGTTTAATATTCCTCATGGAATTGCCCTCGATCATAATGGATTGGTTTATGTGGCAGACAGAGAAAATAGCAGGATACAGGTATTTAGCGCTACGGGGAAATTTATAAAGCAATTATCGGGAAACTGGGGAGCGATCAATTCGGTTGGTTTTGATCCGATGGGATGGCAGTTGTTAGCATCTGATGATGTTGCTTTTTTAAAGTTGAAGCACCGGGGATCTGATATTTTAATTTTCGATACGGCAGGCAGGGTACAAACAAGGATAGGCCGGAGCGGCTTTTATAATGGTAGCACGGCCTGGTATCATGATTTGGCGACAGATAAAGAGTGCAATATTTATGTGGGCGACATACAGGGAAACACTATTCAGAAGTTTAAAAAAATAACCAAATAGAAACTTGATAAAATTGTATCATGACGAAAAAAGTTATACTAGACCTGGCTGTAAGCCTGGATGGGTTTATTGAAGGGCCTAACGGAGAAATTGACTGGTGCATTATGGATGATGATATGGATTTTGATGGGTTTTTAGCAAGCATAGATACCATCTTTTATGGCAGGGTAAGTTATGATGCCTGGGGAAATTACCAACCGGATGTTAAAGCTCCGGAGGCAGAGCAAAGCCTTTGGAAGGCGATACACGAAAAGAAAAAATATGTTTTCTCCGGTCAAAGAAGGGAAGATGGCAAAGCAACATTTATTCAGTCAGACATCGCTGCTGCGGTTTCATCCATCAAAAACCAGCAGGGAAAAAACATCTGGCTATATGGAGGTGCCAGCCTTATCACCACTTTTATCAGGGAAGGCCTGATCGATATATACCGCATCTCGGTTCATCCGATAGCACTGGGAGCAGGCAAACCTTTATTTGCAGATTTGAAGGGCAGGCTCGCCCTGAAGCTGACCCAAACCAATGTTTTTAGATCGGGAGTGGTACAATTGATCTATGAACCCCAATAAGTGTATTAAACCGGCCGGTAACATTTCTTGGTACGCTCTCTCATTATCGCTATCGCCTGTTCCCGGGTATCAAACATCCCATTGATATTTACCAGGTTGTCTGCCAGCTTATGATATTGCTTGGTCATCAGGTATATAAAAATGTGCAGGTAATGAATGCCGTCGAATACGATAGCTTTTTTATTGGCAAACTCGTTTTTGCGTTTTAAAAACTCTGCAGGCATTTCGGTATAATGCAGACCCGGCCTGATGTGGTGGATAATATGGTATCCATCGTTCCAGCAGGTATGGTTATACACCGTATTAATGCAATTGATAGAATTAGTGTATAAATTATCCGGGTCCTGAGCGTCTATAAAGGAATGTTGCGTCCAGTTACCTAACATCATTACAAGCCTTGCAAATAATAAAGGGACAATAAACACCACAATTGTAGCTTTTAAATTCACAAAGCACATAGCAATGCAAAAAACCATATACACATACTCGCCTAAAGTAAGGCGCGTATATAATTTTTTTCTTTTACGATTAAACAAATACTGGATAGTATTGATAACACCCAGAAAAATAAAGTTTAGAAAATATTTAATAAAATCAACAACACTATCCCGCTGGTAATGCATGGTACTGCTGGTATCTTCTTCATTATTATTTTCTACATGGTGCATACCCATATGATGACTGAAATAACCTTCAGGGGCATGACCAAAAAGCGGGCATAGTATCCAGGTGATGTAGAAATGGAATTTGCTTTGATAGGCTGGTTTAAATGTTTTGCGATGACAAAAGCAATGAAACATCAAACCAAAGCGTCCTTTAAAATAAAACTGGGCCACGTAAAAATAAACGGCTGCAACCAGCCACCAAACCCATCCCGTGAACAGGTTGGTAAACAACAAAATAGCAACAGGCACTACTGTAACATGTATAAGGGTCAGTAAGTGTATAAAAGGCAGATCCCGTTTATCGTTCATTAACCTTAACCAGAACCGGTCATAAGCCGTTGGCTGATAATCAGCATTATAAACAGGATCTGTAAGATTTTGTAGAGACTTCATTCTATTAATTTAAAAGTAAAACAGGAGCAAAACGCCCTTTTAAAGAAAAGTTTTGGCGGCAGTGTAATGTACGGTTAAATATCCGTACGTATACTACAGATATGTTAAAAATAAATCATTAAATTATCTGCGCTTATAAAAATGAATTCATCTGGCTTAAAAATCGTATCTTTGCAGGGTTAATTTGAGTTACTGCTCGTTGTAAACACCTTGTGTCCCTCCCTTTGTTTTACAAGTTTGTCATTTCCTCGAATCTTTTACAATTATTAAATTATTACAAATGAACATTTTCGTGTCCAATCTTGGGTACAGTGTCAGCACTGAAGACCTTAACGAATTATTCTCTTCTTATGGAGCTGTAGATTCCGCCAGAGTTATAACAGACAAATTCACTCAACAGAGCCGTGGCTTTGGTTTTGTAGAAATGTCTGACGAAGACTCAGCCTTAAAGGCCATTAAAGATTTAAATGGCACTATGCAGGATGGCCGCTCTATTAAAGTAGCAGAAGCACGTCCGAAAGAAGAAAAAACCGGTTATTCTAACCGTTGGTAAAAATTGCCGGTTATGGCAGAAAATAAATAAATTGCATGGATAACTTATCAATCGAAAAATTCCTGGAAACAAAATCAAGTGCCCGGGTGGTAAACGTACATTTTAAAGACAGGTCTACCGTAACCGGCCTTTTTGTTAACCTCAGGGATTACGACGAATTAAAAGCCAAGAACTTTTGGCGTGTAGTAAATGTTAAACATATTGAGCAATGGGAACAAACCGGAAATATGGAATTGTCCCGCCTGTTCAACGGAGCTTCATTTACAAAACTTACCGCATCTGGTAAGCAATAACTGGTTCTATTTTTTAATCATTTTAAACAATAAAACATTTTAATGGGAGAAACCTGGAATAAAAGGGAAAGAGAACAAAAAAAGAGAAATGCTAAAAAGCAGAAAGATGAAAAAAAACAGGAGCGCAAGGAAAATGCCTCCAAAGGTAAAAGCCTGGATGAGATGATGGCTTATGTGGATGAATTTGGAAATTTATCAGATACGCCTCCACCCAAGGACAAACGCCCTTCATCTCTTCCGATACCACCCACTGTTGCCAACAGCAGGGAACTTAACGAAGAAGCAACTACTCAAAGAAATGGCATTGTAACTTTCTTCGACGGTAGCAAAGGATACGGTTTCATAAAAGACACGCGTACCCAGGAAAGCATCTTTGTACACATCAATTCGTCACAGGTAGAGCTACAGCAAAACCTGAAAGTAGTTTTTGAAGTGCAGCAAGGGCCAAAAGGACTGGTTGCCGTTAATGTGTCAGCCGCTTAAAAAACCTGACCTTTTCACATTATATCAATTAAAAAGGCTGCAACTATATGTTGCAACCTTGTTTGCTATGGAGTAGTAGTTCAAATTATTCCATAGCATCCATATTAATTCCACCCTTAGCTAAGTCTGTAAGTAACGCGTCACAATTTTTTTCCTGCTCCAGTATGGTGAGCAAATGGTCTAAAGCTGTGTTTTCACCTAAAGCTTTGGCATAAGTAGCCAATGTGCCATAAGTAGCAATTTCATAGTGTTCCACTTTTTGCGCTGCACCTATAATACCGGCATCTCGTACGGCTCCCGGAGAGGTTTCCTTGATGATGCTGTCTGCCTCCTCTACCAATCCCTGCATTGCGTCACATTTTTCAGCCTGGGCTCTTTTGCCGATTGATTCAAAAACCGCTTCTACAAGAGATACATGCTCTCTGGTTTCTTCCAGGTGAGTAGCTATTGCATTCTGTAAGTCGGGAGATGTAGCATTCTTCTGCATTTTAGGTAGCGCTTTTGTCAGCGCCTTTTCGGCCCAGTAAATGTCTTTCAGGCCATGCTCGAACAACTCTCTCAATTCTGTAGCCGCGTCTTTTTTAGGAGCTGCCTTTTTTGCAGGAGCCTTCTTCGCTGCCACTTTTTTAGCGGGTGATTTTTTAGCGGGTGATTTTTTTGCTGCTGCCTGTTTTGCCTTTGCCATAATGATAACGTTTAAAGATTAATGGGTTAGGATATTATAGTACTTATAATAAAACGTATTTCCTGAATGCCTACGCTTAATAAGAGTCTTAAAAAGCGCCTACAGGATATATTTCAAGATCATCATGCAATTTATCAGTAACAATACGGGTGCGTCGCCCATCAATTACTTCCTCATGCCATTGCCATTCGGACAGGTTAATTGAAGTGTTGATATTGGTTAAATAGGCTATTGAACTCCCCGTAAATAAAACCGGGATAATGGGACCATTTTCCTGGTCGTTATTAGTACTATTATGAAAAATACGCATGATTTAAAGTTGAAATTGTTAAAGAAGATGAGAGAAAGGCGACGATTTTTTCGCCGCCCGATTTATATGGAGTTTGCCTAATGTATAACCGCATCACGAAGACTCCTGATTTGATCGTGAGAAGCCTTAAGTGCCATTTTTTGCTGACGGATCAACTCCTTGGTGCGGGGCATTACAGCTTCATCATCTAAAGCCATTTGGTAGGCCTTTTGCGCCGCATCCTCACCTGCTTCACAATTATTCAAAACAGTTTCCCTGTCGCCACCGGTAAAAACTGCCTTTACATCCATCCAGGCACGATATAGTTTACCGGAGGTAGTTGTGCCATTTGCCGGAGACCCGCCATATTCTACTACGAGATCCTCCAGGTCTTTTTTGTAGGAGGCGCTTTCGCTGATCATACCACTAAATAAGGATTTCAGATCTGCATCCCGGTCATCTTTCAACTCATCAATTGCTTTTTGATATCCAACTATGCGATCATTATTAATTTGAATAAGATCGTTTAATGCATCTATGCAAGCTTCATGTTCCATTTTAAATTGTTTTTTAGAAGGTTATTAGATTTTTAATAGGTACTGATTTCTTTGTGAAACAATATCCAATTAGTGTACCAAAATCTATATAAAAACATATTCGCCCGCTCCGGTGTAACATAGTGCAGTAAAGGGTTTCAGTAAAAATGGTGTGGATTTTTTTCCACAGGCTTCAATTTATTACCTGCTGCATAACTGATAATAGTGGATGGTGCTGACTTCTGCTAAAAGAGTGCTGTCTTACCAACTGTGCAAATAATACCACATCTGTTTTTTTAAATAATAAATACACAAAAAAATATGGTATAAATTTTTCTTCATTTTTTTACTTATTCGCGATAATGAATGATTTATTAAATGCCATTATTGTTTTTACTGACAACGCTCATGGCAATCAGACCAGGAAGTACACAGCCGACCGTTATATTGTACACCCCGTAAGAGTGATGCAATTGTGCCAGGTTTATACCAACCGGCTGCCCATTCTGGCGGCAGCGCTGCTACACGATGTTTTAGAAGATACTGCTACGAATGAAGCCGATATCCGCAATTTTTTGCTAACCCTGATGCCTGTGGAGGAGGTCAATAAAACAGTGCAACTGGTACAAGAGCTTACTGATATATACACGAAGCAACAATACCCTCATTGGAATCGCAAAAAGCGGAGAGCTATGGAAGCTGCTCGGCTGGAGAAAGTTAGTGCTGACGCGCAAACTATTAAGTATGCCGATATTATAGATAACAGTAAGGAGATCATTCCTAACGACCCTGATTTCGCCTTTCGTTTTTTAAAAGAATGCAAGGCAATATTATTAATGGCCAGGGCCGGAAACCCGGAATTAAGGCAAATAGCATTGGAGCTTGTAAACAGCGGATTAAAGAAGTCAGATCAGGAGAAAGGATGATTGACTCAGGGCATACTTAACTTGTATATTTCCAGTCCTTCTTTCCCCAGTGCATACAATTTTCCCTCTTTTAACAAAAGCTGCCTGTAATTCAGCATGGTTTCGGGAATGGGCCATTCGTCATATTTTAAAGTGGATACATTGTAGCGGTACAATTTATTGTTGGCAACACCCGTGATCAACTGATCAGCTACCCGTAAATGGTTCCAGCGGGTAATATCTATCCTGTTTTTGTAGGCCCCATAATAATCGAAAACAAAAATACCCTGCAGCGAATCGTAGAGATAAACTAACCGGTTTTGATCGAAAACCTTTACCGGTGCAAGGGCTTTATCAAACACCTGCCTGAAATCAGCCGTTTTGAAGATAACTTTCCCCTCATCGTCCAGTTTCTTCAACACATTGTCCATGTCATCGTACATCCAGATCTTCCCATCGTACGAAAGCCCTACGGCTGTTGCATTAAAAATATTCTGCCTGCGCAGATCGATCGTGTTCTTCAGGTTGAGCATGCCATCTAATATAGCTATGGTTGAAAATCCTTTATAATACAAGAGAATCTTCACCGGGTTAGACACATCCACCAGGCTGGCTTCGCCAAATTTTTTAATATCATTGAAAACGGAAATGGAGTCTCCGTTAGGATTTAGCTTTTTGAGCTGGTTGGTGGCACTCAGCAAATAAATATTATCGAGGTTGTCTACCGAGAAAGAGACATAATTGCCGGGTACAGTTTTCAGCTTCGGGCCCGGAGAGGTCACCTGGCCGGCAGCCCCCCAGCCTGTTGCAAAAACAGAAAATAGGATCATTAAAAGCCTCAATGGTTTCGTATTATTTTATGATCATTGTGTTGATAGGATAACAGCTGTATATCATTTCCATCAAATACAGCATAAGTATAAAAACTGATCCAGTCGCCCAGGTTGATATAACGGCTGTTTGAAGCAAGACGAAAATCGATCGGCAAATGTCGATGCCCGAAAATAAAAAAGTCGAAATGTTTTTCCTGCAGCTTTTCTTTACAGTATTGTACGAGCCACTCTTTATCTGCTCCCAGGAATACCTCTTCAGAGCTGCCGGTTTTAGCACGGCTTCTGCGGCTCATATAATTAGCTA
Organism: Niabella sp.; assembly: GCA_039593785.1. GTDB lineage: Bacteria > Bacteroidota > Bacteroidia > Chitinophagales > Chitinophagaceae > Niabella. The sequence continues at coordinate 8,973 of JBCNOR010000133.1, forward strand.
CGCCCATGCCCAGCTGTGGCGGTAAAATACCAAAAGCCCATTGGCATACAGGGTTTCTAAAAACTTTCTTTAGTCTTTTATACCCTTTATCGCCAGGCCCTAATCCATCGCCATGACCAATTAAAAACTGTTTGCCGTTCCAGCTAAATTCTTTTGGTTCAAAATACACCGGCATGTTTAATTCCTGCTGCAGGTAGTCGGTCATCCACATATCGTGATTGCCTACAAAAAAGTGAAGCTGTATCCCTTTGTCCGAAAGTTGCGCCAGCTTACCCAGCAATCGCACGTAGCCTTTAGGTACCACATATTTATATTCATACCAGAAGTCGAACATATCGCCTACAATAAAGATCTCCGCTGCCTTATCTTCAATTTCATTTAAAAACTGAACGATCAGCTTTTCCCGCACCAGGCTATCAGCATGAGAGGGGGTTCCCAGGTGAAAGTCTGATAAAAAGTATATATTTTTCTGCTGTTCCAAAATAACCCTATGTAATTGGTAAAATTAGGGAGATGTTTTCATGTGTATATTTTTTATTGATTTTAGCCACATGCCCGCCTGACCGAACGAACGCCCTTGCTGGTACGGACGGGCAGGGAATTTCGCATAAAAAATATTCATTCTATTGAATATGAAAATGAGTATTTTCTTATGCTACATTTCATTTAATTCCGGCAGCCTATTCCATGGGCGCGCTTAGTTTTTTATCGTAGTGGCTGATACCCAGTCCGGCCAATACCATTGCCAGGCCAACAATAGTGAAAAGGCTGATGGGATCCCCCATTAAAAGAGCCGCTATAATAATACCGAATATAGGACATAAGAATAGCCAGAGGCCGGCTTTTACAGCATCCTGTCTGATTAGTTTTAGCCATAATAAAACAGCTGCAATAGAAACGGGTAGCGCCAGCCAAAGCGTGCCTGTCCAGAAACCTGTTGAAAAAAAATTGGCGTTCGATTTATAAGTCATTAGCATAAAAGGAAGCAAAAAAAAGCCCCCCAAAAGCGTTTGCCAGCCGTTAATAGTAAGCAAATGCAAGCCCTCCCATTTCCGGGAAGTAAAATAAATGGTGCCTAATGCATAAGAAAACATACTTGCCATTATTAAGGTTAGACCGCGTGCGGTAACAGATGCATCGGCGAATAAAGGCCAGGCTACTACTACAAAACCACTGATACAAACCAATAAGGCCATCAAAATGCGCGGGCTCATTGGCTTCTTTAAAAAGATCAACGATAAAAAGCTAATAAAAACCGGGCTGGCAGCAACAGTCAGCGCACCTACGCTGGCAGTTACTTCTTTCATGGCTACCACATACATGCCAAGGTAAATGGATATATTGAGCAGG
>JBCNOR010000134.1:0-10306 GCA_039593785.1 Niabella sp.
GCAGGCCCCTGGCAGGACCTGTATGAGTACGATATTAAAGTAGACGAGGTAAAAGATACCAGGCATACAGTAATGCAGGCTTCTATGTGCAGCTTCGATTTTTCGGGTGAAGTGGAAGTTGCCGTAACTTCTAACAAAAACCATGTAAATACTGCACGTATCCGGCCGCTTTCGCACCAGATCGTTCATAAAATAGAAGGGAACACCCTTTATTTTAAACTGGCGAAGCCTGTTAATCTTTCCGTGGAGATCAACGGTGATATCTTCCATAACCTTCATTTGTTTGCTAATCCGATAGATGACTTTAAGGTTAGTAAAAAAGACAGGAATCTCATCTATTTCGAGCCTGGCGTGCACGAAATACCGGGTGGTAAGTTAAAGGTCGCTTCGGGAAAAACGGTGTATGTGGCCGGTGGAGCAGTTATTAAAGGACAGTTGCTGGTAAACGAAGTGCGTGATGTAAAGATCATGGGCAGGGGTATTATCGATTTTTCGGTAAGGGGAGCGGTGCAGATTGAAAGATCCCGGAATATACTGGTGGAAGGATTAGCGCTTACCCAATGTCCTGTCGGAGGGTCAGACAGCATCACCATAAAGAATGTAAAAAGTATCAGCTATTATGGCTGGGGCGATGGCATGAATGTTTTTGCAAGCAATAATGTTTTGTATGACGGTGTATTTTGCCGTAACTCTGATGATTGCACCACCGTATATGCTACCCGTAAAGGGTTTACCGGTGGTTGCCGTAATATTGTTATGAAAAATGCTACCCTTTGGGCAGATGTGGCACACCCCATTATGATTGGCATTCACGGGAATGCTGAAAACCCGGATACGATACAAAACCTGCTGTACAGCAATATTGATATACTGGATCATAAAGAGGCGCAGTTGGACTACCAGGGCTGTTTTGCCATTAATGCAGGTGATAACAATTGGATAAAAGATGTAAGGTTTGAAGATATAAGGGTAGAAGATTTCCGGCAGGGACAACTTTTGAATATCCGCATCTTTTATAATAAAAAGTATTGCAAAGCCCCCGGTGCAGGAATAGAAAATGTACTGTTTAAAAATATCGTTTATAACGGGACCAAAGCAGAGCTCTCTATAATAGCGGGATATGACAGCTCGCGGCTGGTTAAAAATATCACTTTTGAAAACCTGCTTATCAACGGCAAAAAGATTACCGATAACATGCCCGGTAAGCCGGCCTGGTATAAAACAGGGGATATGGCCCGGATATTTATTGGAGAACATGTGGAAAATGTAGTATTTAAATGACAGGCTTTACTTTCAGTTTGTTATCTGACAATGCATGTGCCGCCACCCGCTAGGTTTCAGCGGCCATCTTGAATCTTCTATGCGCATAAAAAACAATCAATGACTTTAAAGCGATGGATCATCTTCATACCTCTTTGGGTTCTGTTTTTTTTGCAGGTAAGAGGTGCAGAATACCAGTGGTCAACAAAACTAAAAGGATTCATATCTCCTGAAACGAATGACCACGCCCAGGCATTTCTGTGGATACCTCCGGATTGCCGGCAGGTGAAGGCTGTGGTAGTAGGGCAGCACAATATGTGCGAGGAGGCTATTTTTGACCACGGCACTTTTAGAAAGACCATGTCGGAATTGGGCATTGCTATTATTTGGATCACACCCGGTATAGACCAGCAATGGGATGTCAGGAACGGATGCCAGAAGGTGTTTGACGATATGATGAGCGACCTGGCTCAAAAAAGCGGTTATAGCGAATTAAACCATACGCCGGTTATTCCTTTGGGGCATTCTGCAATGGCTACGTTTCCATGGAACTTTGCTGCCTGGAACGCTGATAGAACTTTAGCGGTTATATCGTATAAAGGAGATGCGCCGCGTACCAATCTGACGGGTTATGGCTGGGAGAATCTTGAGTGGGGGCGCAACCGGAATATAGATGGTATTCCCGGTTTAATGATCGAAGGGGAATACGAATGGTGGGAAGCGCGGGTTAATCCTGCGCTGGCATTTCGTATCATGTACCCCGGGAGCTGCATTTCTTTTCTTTGTGACACCGGTCATGGTCATTTTGATGTTACAGATGAAGTGGTAGCCTATATAGCTCTATTTATAAAAAAAGCTGTGGCTTTCAGATTACCCTTGGACAACTCCCTTGATAAACCGGTACAACTTATTAAAATAGATAATAAAAAAGGATGGCTGGCAGAACGCTGGCACTCCGATCAAAAACAAAGGCCAGGTGCGGCGCCGTTTAATTCCTATAAAGGAGATGTGCATGACGCATTTTGGTATTTTGACAAAGAGATGGCGCTAGCTACAGAAAACTATTACAGCAGGGAAAAAGGTCGAAAGATGCAGTACCTGGGATTTCAATGGATGAGGAAATTGTTGCCTTTCAGCAGCGCCAGCCATGCGCAATACGGTAGCAGTCCAATCCTTCCCGCAGAGGATGGCATAACTTATCATTTATCCGCAACCTTTACCGACTCTGCCCGCAGGGTTGTATCTGATGCCCATGCTGCTACGCTCATTTCTATTGATCGTATCTGTGGGCCTGTTGAAAAGATCAACGATACTACATTTCGCCTGGCATTTTACCGCATGGGATTGAATAATGCCAAACGAACCAATGATGCCTGGCTTTTTGCATCTGCCGAGGGTAACGGTGTTTATAAAACTGCTGTGCAACAGTTTAACTATAAAATACCTTATCCGCTTACAGATGGAAAGCGGCAGGAAATATCCTTTCCTGCAATAAACGATGTTAAGAAGGGCACGGTTTCGGTTAAACTGAACGCCAGGAGCGATAGTGGCTTACCGGTTCTTTATTATATAAAAGAAGGACCGGCTTGTTTAAAGGGTGATGAAATTGTATTTACTAGAATACCGCCCCGGGCAAAATTCCCTCTAAAGATAACAGTGGTAGCCTGGCAATACGGGGTTAAAGGGAAGATACAGTCAGCGCAACCCGTGGAGCGGTCTTTTAACATCAATGAATGATAGTGGGGCAATGGCTGTGCTGCAGATACTTCAATTGATAGAGCAGCTTCTTTGAATGTCTTTTCCGGGAATATAGCTTCGGCAATATTACCGGGTATTATTCTTAGGCGAAAGAAAGGTAAAAAATAACGTTGACGAAAATGGATATATTTATTCCATCAATGACAGGCTATGATACACTTTATCTGCGCATCAGAAGACTGATGGAGCCAGTTAACCTAAGCGTTACCGCTTGCTTCTCTGTAGCCCGGCTTTTAACAGGTCTACAGCCTGCTTTAGTTCGTCTTCATTCATTGATGCAAAACCAAAACGAAATGCATTTTCATTTTCATCCCACCGGGTAATTTCAAGCCGTGTACTACTTACAAGCCTGGTAACAGAAAAGCCAGGGTTTAGTTTTATCCAGATAGCCATTCCACCGGTTGGAAGGGTGTAAGAAACGTACCGGCTCAATGTTTTCTTCAGCAATGCATCCAGGAAGTCCCTGCGTTGGTGATAGCATTTTTTTGCTTTTTTCAGGTGCCTGTTCAATTCGCCCTCTTTTATTAAGGTAGCCAGTGCATGCTGCATATATCCATCACCGCCCACATCTACCATTTTCCTGAATGCAGTACATTGATCAATAAAATTTTTAGGAGCCACCATAAAACCTATACGCAAAGCAGGGTCTAGCATCTTGGAAAAAGAGCCGATATATATAACGTTACCATGATGATTGCCACTTGCCAAAGGCAGGTAGGGCGAAGTTGTATAGTGATAATCATAATCGTAGTCGTCTTCAATAATTGTAAACGAGAATTGTTGGGAAAGTTCCAGTAGTTTCACCCGCCTTTCCGCGCTGAGTGTTACGGTTGTGGGATAATGATGATGTGGGATAACATAAATGGCATCCACTTTTCTGCGTTTACATATCTCTTCGATAGCATTGGTGTCTATTCCTTTGTCATCAACAGCTACCCCGATCACGCTTGCGCCTGCTTCCTCAAAAGTTGCATTGGCAACCGGGTAATTAGGCCTTCCTACGATGATGCTGGTCTCAGGATGTAAAAGTAGTTGAGCCGATAAGTAAATGCTCATTTGAGCACCGTGGGTAATCAACAGGTTAGCCGCAGAAATATTCAGCCCTCTTGTTACCGATAGATACGCTGCCATTTCCTCGCGAAGGCTCAATGATCCCTGGGCTGTTCCTATGTTTGCGTTCCTGATCGTATACTTTCTTGAGGTGAGCGAACGGTATGTTCTTAATAAACTATCTATGGGAGACAGCCGCACATCAGGGTGGCCGTCATTAATAATCATATCGGCTGCCGATATCGCCTTGTCGTCAACAATATCTTTGTCAATAACCCTGAAAGGACCGTTGAATTTATTTTCATATGGTGATTTTATTTCCGTATCGTTCCATTTCCGCGGTTTCAGTACAGGAATATTTTCGGCAACCTTTACGTATTTTCTGGGTACAACTGTAATCCAGTCCTGTCTGTACAGCTCCTCGTATCCTGCAATCACAGTCTTGCGATGTACACCCAGGATCCTTGCCAGTTCCCGGCTCCCTGGCAAATGCGTTCCTGCTTTTAATGTGCCATTCCTGACAGCGGTAGTTATCGAAATGGCAATCTGCCTGTAAACAGGAATTTTGCTTTCTTTTTTTATTGGTATGATGTGCTCGTAAGGAAACATACTGGACTATCTATTATATATAATTTGGACTACAAAGGTAGTCCTGTGTCCGGGTATCTTTGTTCCTACATTAAAATAATATAAAGTATGGATTACAACATCAAAAAAGCAGGTTTAAAAGACCTGGACACAACAGCTGACTTATTTAACCGCTACCGGATTTTTTACCGGCAGGCCGACGACTATGAAAAATGCAGGAGCTTCATACAAGACAGGCTGCATAACGATCAGTCGCACATCTTTGTGGTATACGCCGATGGCGAGGCAGCAGGATTTGTTCAGTTGTATAAATTGTATCACTACATTAAGCTGGAAAAACAATGGCTGCTAAGCGACCTGTTTGTACACCCCGATTACAGGGGTAAGGGACTTTCTGTGGCGTTGATAGATCGCGCAAAGGAATGGTGCGATGAAACGGGTGCCTGCGGACTAATGCTGGAAACAGAAAAGACAAACAACGTCGGTAATCATCTGTATCCACGTTGCGGTTTCCAGTATGATGGCGCGCACAATTATTATTACTGGTGGAAGTAGGGAGCGGCGGACGGATTGGTCCGCTTTCTTTTATTGGAATTTAAACTGGTCTGAAATGTATTTTTTTAGACTTCAATTTGTAAACAACCCGTAGCAGTTCTTATTCCCAATGCCTAAAATATTAATAAGATGCTGAATAAAACTAAGGTTTGAAATGAAGTAAGAGCTGGCAATTGCCATTGGATTTGAAAACTAAATGCTGGTCAGGATACTGCATTGAAAATAGAATTGTACCTTTTCTAAAAAATAGTGGCGAATTTTAAGAATTTGCTTGAATGAAACAAGGCGGCTGTCGGTGATCGCATGAGCTTAAAACCTAATTGTTAAATGAAAATATTGATCGTAGAAGACGAACTGCAGCTGGCAGGTAGCATAGAATCATATTTGCGGGGAGAAAAATATCTATGTGAAACGGCTAACAATATAAAAGACGGCCGGCGTATGATAGAAGACTCCGATTATGATTGCATCCTGTTGGATATTAATCTTCCGGAAGGCAGCGGGCTTACCTTGTTAAAAGAGCTTAAAGAAGACAAGAAGATGGACGGTGTTATTATCATTTCAGCCCGCGATGCCGTAGAGGATAAAATCAACTCCCTGAAATTAGGTGCAGATGATTATCTCACGAAACCCTTTCACCTTGCTGAGCTGAGCGCCCGTATTGAAGCTCTTATAAGACGACGATTCTTAAATGGCAACAGTGAAATTGAAGTTGGCGGGCTGGTTATTGATACGGCTTCCCGGACAGCGAAAATAGAAGGTACAGAAATGAACCTTACCAGAACCGAATATGAATTATTACTGTTTTTGGTAATCAACAAGGGGCGCGTTGTGTCCAAAAATGCAATAGCTGAGCATCTTTCGGGCCAGTCTGCAATTTATTTAAACAACTACGATATTATATACGCCCATATCAAAAACCTGAAAAAGAAACTATTGTCCATGGGTAATGCCATTAAAACAATTTATGGCACCGGTTATAAATTTTCGGAATGAAACTGCTCAATTATACTTCTTACCGGTATTTTTTATTTGCAGGATTGCTTACGCTGCTCAGTATTCCTATTTCTTATTTACTGCTGAACAGGATATTTGTAGATTCGGTGGACAGGGATTTGAAGTTGCAGGGAGATTTAATCCCCGCAGGTTTAAAAGCCATTCAATCCCAAAGAGACCTGGACCTGTGGAAGGCACTTGATCATGACCTGGATATTGTTCCTGCTGATAGTATGCATTTTTCACCGGAGCCCTTCACCGTTAAGAAAATGCATAAGTCACAAACCGTAACAGAAGATTTCCGGATTCTTCAAAAGGAAGTGTTTATCCTGGGTAAAAGATACTACATCAATATCGAATCTTCACTGGTAGAAAATGAAGACCTTATACAAACGGTATTGCTTATACAGTTGGGTATTTTCTTTTTCCTTTTTTCGGGTGCCGCTCTTATTAATTATTATATCAATAAAAAAGTATGGCGTCCTTTTTACGCCAACCTTTCCTATCTGAAGCAGTTTAAGATAGATGACCCCATACCGCAGGCTCCTGATAAAAAAATAGCTATTGAAGAATTTGAACAACTCGATCAATCCATCCGGCAGCTGTCTGAGCGTGTTCAGAAATCTTATTACCTGCATAAAGAATTTTTAGAAAATATATCGCATGAACTACAAACACCATTAACTCTATTAAAATTTAAACTGGAGCTTTTGCTGCAGGATCAAATGTTGTCGGAAGAACAAAGCATTGTAATTAGTGATATGTATGCTGCAATAGAGCAAATGCAGGATTTGAATGGCAGCTTTCTTTTATTAAGCAAGATAGAGAACGGGCAGTTTAACACAACAGAACAGGTGGATTTTACGGAAGCGATAGAAGAAACGGTGCAGGAGCTCTCTTTTTTTATTGACTCCAGAGAGCAATTGGTGAATAGGGACCTTGCAGCCGGAGTGTTGCTGAAAGGCAATAAAGTGTTATTAAAGATACTTGTAAAAAATCTCCTGGTGAATGCTATTCAGTATGCTCCTGTTGCCACCGAAATAAAGCTGTTTTTAACTCCCTCTTATTTAGAAATTACTAATATAGGTAATGCTATTGAAATACCACAGAGCCAATTGTTCGAGCGCGTGATCCAAAAAAACTATCAAAAGGGATCCAGGACAGGTAATGGATTAGGCCTTTCTATTGTTAATAGAATTGCGTTATATCACAAAGGAACAATGGCCTATAACTATCAGTCGGGCAAACATCATTTTATATTCTCCTGGAAGTAGCAAGAACCTGCTCCTGCAATATACATATAGAAGAGTACTTCCGGCTAAATTAATATATTACTGAAATACCAGCCTTCTTTGCGTGCGGGTTATCCGGGTTATCCGATCATAAATTCAGGATTTCTTCAATATTGAAGTATAAACTTGCCCGTTTATTGTGTTCTGATATGTTTATTTTCAATTCTTTACGTAGCTTTTTAAAAAAGCTTTTTTTCAGCCGGTATTGTGTAGTCTTTTCATTTTTAGCTTTATACCTGCTTCTTTCATCGCTGTTAAGATGCTGTCTGTTTTTTTCTTCTATAGCTATAGTTGATTTGAATTTGCTGAGTATTATAAGGATATTTATGCTTGGCTGTTTTTTTGATCTTGTTACGGGGTTGTTATTGATACTGCCATATGTGCTGTATCTTTTTTTACTCCCCGCCCGCTGGATAGGTTCGCGGCTAGACAGGATCTTAACACATGGATACCTGATACTATTACTTCTTATCATGTACTTTAGCCTGATAGCCGAAGTTCCCTTCTGGCAGGAGTTTGGCGCCAGGTTTAACTTCATAGCAGTAGATTATTTGATATATACCTATGAAGTAATCGGGAACATCAATCAGTCGTATCCCTTGCCACTTATTTTCATAGCCCTTGCGCTTCTTGTAACGGCAACCTTTGTTCTGTTTACTAAACTGAAAGTTTTTTATTACGCCTTTTCAAGACCGGTGCTTCTGTTATCAAGAGCATTATATACGGTAGTGATAGCCGGTAGCGCCCTGGTACTATTAGCTTTTTCTAAAAACCGGTATGCCGATCAAAGCAATAATCTCGCATCTAATGAGCTGAGTAAAAATGGTGTTTATTCTTTCTTTGCAGCCTTTAGATCCAATGAACTGGACTATGACAAATTCTATTCGGTATTACCGCATCAAAAAGCGTATGCTATATTAAAACATATGTTGCTGCAAAAGGGGCAATACTTCAAATCAAATAATACCGAAAATATTGAAAGACATGTTCAGGGAGGGCAGGAGTGGCATCCTAACATTGTATTGGTGGCAATTGAGAGCTTTAGTGCAGAGTTTATATCAGCTTTCGGTAACAAAGATCATTTGACCCCGAACTACGATTCATTGGCACAATCAAGTATATTTTTTGACAATCTTTATGCTACGGGTACGCGTACGGTAAGGGGCATGGAAGCGCTAACGCTCTGTGTTCCGCCTACACCTGGAAATAGTATTGTAAGGCGACCCGATAACCACAACCTGTTTTCTATAGCCAGTATTTTAAGAGATAAAAACTATCATCCTTACTTCATCTACGGTGGTGATGGCTATTTTGATAATATGAACAATTTTTTCGGAGGGCAGGGCTTTGATATTGTTGACAGGGACAGGGGGAACCCGCTGTCAGACGATATCACAACGCATCGCTATAACATTCCTTCAAACGAAGTGAGTTTTGAAAATGCATGGGGTATATGCGATGAAGATTTGTACAAACAATCCATCAAGTATGCAGATAAGTCGTACCAGGCAAAGAACAGCTTTTTTCAATTTATAATGACGACTTCGAACCATAAACCTTTTACTTTTCCAAAGGGAAAAATTGATTTGCCGGAAGGTGACAGGAATGCTGCCGTAAAGTATACGGATTATGCTCTTGGCCGGTTTATAGCGGAGGCTAAAACAAAACCTTGGTTTAATAATACGGTATTCGTTATTGTGGCAGACCATTGTGCCAGCAGTGCGGGTAAATGGGAAATTAATATCGCCAAACATCATATCCCGGCACTTATATATAACCTGCGTCAGCAGCCTGAAAAAATAGAGAAGCTTACCTCGCAAATTGATATAATGCCTACCTTATTCGGATACCTCAGGTGGAATTATAATTCCAGCCTGTTTGGAAATGATATGAACAGGGTAGAGCCGGGGCAGGAGAGGGCGCTTATAGGTAATTACAGAACCCTTGGTATGTTAAAGGGAAACATATTTACACAGATCGACGACCGGAAAAGGGTGAAACAATTTAATGTATCAGATCAGGACCAGTCATTGACGGAGTGTAAAAACGTCAATGATACTTTGGTGCAGGAAACTATATCCTATTATCAGGTTGCCAGCGAACGATTTAAAACAGGTTTGATGAAGGAGCATACCAATTGAGCATCCATCCGTTGCGTCTTTTTGAGAAATACCAAAGATGAAATGCTAACCCTGGTTTGAACAGCGCCGGGGGATGTAATTAAAAGACGTCTGATACTATCGCCGGGCTTCGGTAGCCCCAGTGCAAGCGCATCTAATGTTGATGGGTATTTGCCATAATCCCGGAGGGATGGAATAATTGTAGAACGTGTCGACGTGGTATTGAGGAACCCCGGACGGGGTGAAATATTCGCGGGGATTTAGACTATCCAAAAATGTGTTTCCATACAATAAGGCCAGCCCTGCCCGAAGGAAAGCTTTCTGGCTTTAAATTTTAGATGGGTTTGCCCTGTCTGTAGCCCGGTATTATGTCTCCAAATGCAATTCAAAGCGTATCTTGCCCATATAAATATCTTTAATTTACCCTACAACAGGATTAATTAAATCCATAAAAGAGAACTAATATGGTCATGAAGCCAATGATATCATTCTTACTATTATTAGTTGCTATTGCATCTGCTGCTGCACAAACTAAAGCCCTTCCATCCGGCTGGGGGATTCAGCGGGTTAAGAATCTGAAACCACATGAGCAAATAGATAGCTTTATCCGGTCTGTTAGCGGGGTGGGCGTTAAAGATCCTGTGATAGATGACCTGGTTGCAGAGAAGGGCGATATCCAGAAATTTG
>JBCNOR010000135.1:0-10258 GCA_039593785.1 Niabella sp.
CCTACATTTTGTGGATCCATCTGAAACAACCATTGCCCGGCTAAATCAATCCTCACCTGTGCATGAACAACCCTTTGAAATGCCCCTGAAACAAAAACGAGGACAAGTAATATTAATACGTGATAATAAAATTTTGTCATAGAAATATTTTAGATCCCTACTGTTATATATAATGAACTGGCGGGCGACAATACCTGAAATCCATTTAATTGAGATAATAAGTCCTCCTAAAGCCGATGTTGACAGCTTCATGCATTATTTCTACCCTTAAATATTACTGGTAGTAATTACTGGAGCGACGAAAGAAATTCTTTCATAACCGTTGCTGTTTTTGTGAGTTCATCATGATGCAGGTTATGGCCACCACCTTCAATGTGCACCAATTTACCAAGCTTCATCACCTTCACCGCTTCCTCATTCGATTTCTTTACTTCTGGCGTTGCATCTGCTTTTAAAATAATGGCAGGCACCTGAATTTTTGCAAGCGCATCCGTGGTACTCATTGTTCCGGTCATGGCTTGAGCAGCCTCAGGCGTATATGGCCCATGGTATTGTTTTTTTGAAAGCGCCCAATAATATATATCCCTTTCATGCCATTTTGGAAACTGGCGCTTGCCGGTTGCGATAAGGTCTTCAAGACGATAATTATTTTGTGTCACCAGCTGTTCCGGCGTACCAAACATGCTAAAGGAAAGCCTGTCGGGTGCGGTTGATCTGGCTGCCGAAACCTGCGGTTGCGCTGGAACCGAGGGACGGTTTCTGGATGCCGAATCCCGGGTAACGCCACCCGGCCGACCGCCGGGAAATCCGCGAAGACCCGGATCAAGCAACACAATAGCACTGGCCACTTCAGGAAATTCTGCGCCCACCCTCATTACGGTTGCAGCTCCCATAGAATGCCCCACCAGTATAGGCTTTTCCCATTTCATAAATTGCACAAATGAAACCAGGTCATTGATCAGCGTCTGGCCGTTATCTGTAGGCCTCATTGGATCGGAAAGGCCATGCCCCCGGGCGTCCAACATATAAATGTCGTATTCGCCCTGAAATTTCTCGGCAAGGGTTGTCCAACAAAGGCCATTGTCGGTAACCCCATGCACCATTACCATCACCGGCTTTCCATTTGCGGGTGTAGCCTGGTAATAATGCAGCCGCGCACCATTGGCCAGAGCATAGCCATCGCTCCAACCATCGGGAAGCTTAATGAGCTGCGCGCTTGCCATTATGGGATACAATAGCATCCCCATGAAAAAAAGTCTCAGAAAAAACCTGCTCATACAATGGGTAGACGGTGGTAGGGTTTGTATCATTTGTTTTTGGGTTGAAGGAGAAGTGATGAATATTATTTTTTCAGGGGCGACTGAATGAATGTTTGACTGATCTCATCATAAACAGCCAGCAGTTCATTAGACTTGCCGTCGCGTTCAAATATTTTTTCCCAGGTATTAAGTGGCTCCCAGATGCAGGTTCCTTTACCGCGGCCATTCGCAATGCTGAAACCGATCTTGTTCACTTCTTTTTTCTTATGCGAATACTCCACGATAATTACATCTTTTTTATACCTGTTGGCCATATCATTAGCGTTATACTCCAGGTCCTTGAGGGTACAATGCCATTTGGGGTAGTACGAAAGCCCGATCACATCAAAAGGCACATCCCGCAGAAGCATATTATCATAAAAGAAACGGCTTTCTTCGTTCTGTCCACCGAGGGCTACATGAAGCATAATAGTTGAGGCGGGATCTACTGCTTTCACGCCATTGATACCTGCGTAAATTAGTTGAGCAAGACTATCCAGATTACCAATCTTTCCCTCAGGCCAGATCATACCATGATTAATCTCGTTACCAACTTGTACCATGTCCGGCAGGGTTTCCTGTTTTTCCAAAGCCTCCATCACTTCTTTGGTGTAGTCGTAAACGGCCCGCGTTAGCTCGGGAAATGTTTTTCCTTTCCAGGCCGAAGGTTTAAATTGCTTTCCGGGATCAGCCCAGGTATCGCTATAGTGAAAATCGAGCAGCAATTTCATGCCTGCCGCCTTAATGCGTTTGGCTATTTGTAAAGTATGGGAAAGATCGCAAAAGCCGCGGCCGGGAGAATAGCCACTATCGGCTGCAGGGTTGTTAAATAAGCGTAGCCTGATGTAGTTGAACCCGTGATCTTTGAGAATTTCGAGAGCATCTTTCTCCTGACCTTTGTCGGAAAATTTAACACCGCGTGATTCGAGTTGGGGCAGGAATGAAATATCCGCCCCGAGCATTTGGATTGCCGGCCTGCCAACTCCTTTCGATATCGGAAAGCTATGTTGAATGGCAAGAACGGAAGTAGGAGCACCCGGTTGCACGGTAAAAATATCCGTCGTCCCGGGTTGCAAACCTGTGGCTCTTGCTTCGAACCGAATGGCACCAACTGTTTTACCAGCCTTCAATAACACTTCCGCCTTTCCTTTGTATAAACTGCGTTTCCATTCTTCCCCGTTAGCATATGCTTCAGGTTCTTTGCTGTCGGGATCTGCATTGCTTACCTTAATTAACTGTGCGTCCCCTTCTACTTTAAATGTAATCAGGTGATTGGCATCCGGAATTTCTCTACCTTGCCTGTCCATTACAATTATCTTTATTAAAGCTATATCCTTCCCATCGCCGAGCATGGTGGTTTTATAAGGCGATAGTACGACCTCGTACGGCTCTCCTGCTATTGATACTTTACTGGCACTGGTACCTTTATTACTATACTGACTACCAGGATTATTCAATGGGGCTGTTTGAGCTATTAAAAACCCATGCGATAAAAGAAATAATAAAAAAAGGTTGTAAAAAGCCAGTGTGGATCTTCTCATAAATTATACACTTTTATTTTATCCAAACAGATTCTATTTCTAATGACATAGGCGTTTTATCGGCTAACTGATCTTTACCTCCAACAATTATTTGCAATCTTTCAACATCATGCATCGAAAACGCATGTTGGCCAACAGGCGAAAACCATATGGGCAAAATAAGTGGATTGGCTTTGGGCAACAGCAACATAGAATCCTGTTTTAATTGAGCTACCGGTATCTCTATATCCTGCAGGGAAGCGGGTATATTAATCGTCGTTGCAAATGGGATGGCATCTTTGGTGATCAACACCAACTTTATGGGTACTGGTTTGTTTCCTCCATTCCGGCCACGCACAACGATTGACTTTTTGTTGATTGCATCATTACCGAGTGAGGTCATCTCTTCACCTATAAAAGTTTCGAAACCTACTACCTGACCTGCTGCCATTTCGGATGTGGAGAGTCGGTAGACGAAACTACCAGGCCGCTCACCCGGAAGATACTTAGTTTCCATTGGATTTCTGGATGAGGTATAAGTCAACACCTGTGGATTAGTAGCAGCGTCAAAAAGTCCCCAGCCATAATCAGCAGAACGTACATTTAACGAATAGGATTGTCCGGCCACATAGTCCCACGAACGGGGATTGCCCGCAACTGCACCCGGATAAGCATGAAAGCTGTCGCCTTGTTGCAGGATGATACGGTAATTCAACAAGCCGGGACTCAAAGTAGTAGCCGGTATTTCAGCTTCGTAAGTGTTTCCCTTCACCCTTTGAAAAGATATGGGCCTTCCACCCAACCGGCCAAAGCCTGTTAATTGCAGGGATAGTTTTGCAGCGGTATCCAATCCTGCGGCTTGCAAACGCAATAATAGTGGCTGACCCGTCACAGCATTTACAGGTGGATTGAAAGCAAGTATGGGGTTGGTTGCAATTTTTCGCGGCGTCACAAACTCCTTCAGCATTCTAGACCCCATTTTCGAGGAGCCGTTCCATTTTGTTGGATTGATTCCATTGCGGGTTAGCAGGTATGCACCTGGTTCAATGATAAATCTCCCCCCGCTAACAGTAGGGCGATAAGTATTACCTTCATTCAATGGCTGTAATGAAAAATCATTACCGAGATCCGAAAGCCGGATATCCATTTCGCGGGCATTCCACTCTATCCGCGTTACTTCCCTTTTTGGCGAAGCGCGGCCAAATGGATCATCGATATGGATCGCATCGGGCATCACTTCAAGGCGCCAGATACCATCTGCCAGCTTGTCGATAAAATAAGCCCCGCTACCCTCGTAGTTTACAACCGCAGAACTACCTACACCCGCTATGTGGTTGAGCCGGGCTTCATTTTTTGGATTTGTTGAAGTATTGTTCGTATAGTAAAACTCCGCTTCGCTGTTCATTTCGCTGAGGTTATTCTTATAACTGACGCGAAAAACATCGAAACTACTGTCGGCGGGGTAACCCGGTGAAGTATAGCCCCGTGGTATTTTATGGAATACCCTTGATGCGATTAAAAGACTTATCGCTTTGCCAGGATAATAAGCCAGGTTCATGTAATGTGTTTGATATTCGGTATTGTTATCGGCGGTAGCCTGTGGGTCCCAGGCAAACTGGGTGGCCCATTGAAAACCTGCACTCCGAAAGCTGCGCGCCATAGCAGGCAGCATGTTTGACTGAAACACATCTGCAGGATCGAACTCGTAAACCAGTAAAGCTTTATTTCTAAATGCAGGTATCGTATCAAAGGGAATGGTGTAACGGCTAACGTGTGGAAGAAAATTACCCTTTATTGTCCGATTGGCCACCAAACCGGTAGGATACCATTGAAAAGTAACGCCTTGTACATTGGAAGTTGAGATGGGTACCGCAGCAGAAAGATTCTGACTAATATTATAAAACAGCGGTTTGGTAAAGCCCGTGCTTCTGATGGCGTCAACCATTCCGTTAATATAGGGCTGAATACTTTCTCTTGGGCCATGCTTGGGTTCATTATTGATTTCAACTGCAATGATATCGGGATCGCTTTGAAAAGTATTTTTTGTGTAAGGATTAATATGATTGCATAATTGCTTCACAAAATTTTGCTGTGCTTTAATAGCTGTATCATTCCTGTTTGCCATCTGCTTTCCCCATTTATTGGAAAAACCCGGCGTGTTGTCATCCGGCGCAGGATACCCATTCCCCCAATAGGCAATGGGGGTGATGACGATTTTAATACCCCTTTTCTTTAGTGCCATCAATAAATAATCAAAAAGATCCAGATGTACATTTTTAATAAGATTACCGGCAGCATCTGATATTTCAGTGTCGAACATATGTACCCGGAATGCATCCACGCCCAACCTGGCAAAATGATAGACATCTTTATCAATCTCTTTCTTGAAATCGAGCCCCAGCGCTTTAACTGACTTATACCCGTAGGCAAAAGGCAGCGAATAATTCACCCCGAAGAGCGCTACCTCTTTATCTCCAACAGTATAGCGCATTAAACCTTCTTTGTCTACATAAACAGGATTCCGGGATGTTGAATTTTGAGAGAACGCCGGGATGCAAAAAAGAGAAAATATTGAGGATAGTAATAGCAACTTAAACATTATGTAATCTATCTGATATTTTAAATTTTGTCTACTTCAATTGTCAAAAAGATAATATTGTTTCGAACTATGCTGCATTCTGAAACTACGCAATAACCGTACTCAATTGACAAAAGATATAGCGGAGCCGGCTATAAAATCTCCGCTATATCATCCGATATTATTATTGTGTTGGATATCCAGGATTTTGGACTACTTTTCCGGCACCGGCATTTAATATATACTGTGGAATAGGGAAATATCCATTTGCTTCAAGAGGTAGCGGACTTTTGCCAGCAGCTGTAAGGTATTCATTCCATTTGCCAAAACGCATCAGGTCTATACGGCGGAAGCCCTCGAAATAAAGTTCCCATCCACGCTCCTGAAGAATTGCCGTATTAAAAGCTTCTCTGGAACCTTTTTGAGAAGGGGTCAGTGGACTAATACCCGCCCGGGCGCGAACCTGATCAACGAAACTAGCAGCTTCTGCCGTAGGCCCTGCACTTCCGTTATTAATCGCTTCGGCCATCATCAGCAATACATCGGCATAACGTAGCACAGGGATATCGTTACCCTGAAAAGCGGTAGCATCATTGTCAGGATACTTATCTAAAACCGGACCGCGCATTGTTGGTCTGCTTATCGTTTCTCCGGTAAAAGTACCATTACTACGAATGGCCTGATAGGAGGTAATAAAGAGTTCTCTCCTTTTATCTAATGGATCAAAAGAATCGTAGAAAGCCCATGTAGGAGCAAAAGGGGCAGGATTACCCCAACCGCCTGTTCTAGGTCCCGAGGGTGGCAACAATCCCGGATAGTTACCCGGGTAAGTGTAAAAGCCCCAGGCATTAAAGTTAGCCCGGTTACCGGCACCATCACCAGCGGGATCTACGGAAACGGCCCAAATGGTTTCATTATTCTTCTCGGTAGCTGCACGAAAAAGGTCTCTATAACTTGCATTAAGCCCATAACCCATCGTGAGTAATTCCCGACCAGCAGCTTCTGCAGCCGAATAATTTTTATCGAACAAATGTAGCCTCATTAACACTCCCAACGCAATACCTTTATTAAAACGTCCATATTCGGCCGGGGCTTTTACAAGGTTGTCGGCAGCAAAACGCAGGTCGGCTGCTGCTGCCTGCACAAATACATCTTTATCCGGACGTGTGAGGTCAGCTTCCGCATCTGTTCCCACTTTTGCCGGATCCAGGATCACCGGTACCGGGCCATACAACGTATGCAAGTAATACATTAGCCAGCCGCGCGCCATACGGGCTTCTGCTAAAAGTTGACTTTTTTTTGTGTCCGATAAAACAGTCGCAGCTTCAATATCAGCAATGATTTTGGTGATGCGGGTGATAAATCTTGTTTTGTGAAAATGACCGTCGGCACCATGGTTAATGCGGGGGACAAAGTTAGCTTCGCTCATATCTCTCCAATGCCCACCCCACTCTGGAAATTTTGCAAATTGGTCAGAAGGAAGATCGTTAATAAAGATATTGCTCCACTCGGCCCCATGCCATAGGAACTGATTACCTCCATCTCCGTACGACCATTTTGAACCGAATGGCTTATAAACAACCATTGTATAGATTTCGAAATCTCCCTCCGTTTTAGGAAAGTTAACAGGTGACAGCACACCGAAGGTTGTGCGGTCTAGCCCCTTCCTGCATCCACTGAATACTGCAATGATTAGCAGCGCAAGAATTATAATATTTTTTTTCATCTTAAAACATTTTAAACATTCGTTAGAAATTAGCGCGAATACCCAAAGAAAACGTTCTTGCCATCGGGTAAGGGGCAGGACCGCCCTTCACACTGGCCACAGATACTTCAGGATCAACATATTTGAAATTTGTTATAATAAAAGGGTTCTGGGCATCCAGGTAGAGCCGGAGATTAGAAACATACTTAGCAAGTGTATTTGATTTAAACGTATAGCCCAGCGTAATGTTCCGGCACCGCAGAAAGTCGGTACTTTGCAGACCAATATCGGTACCAACCGGCAAGCCCAGGCCGCCTTCATTGTAGGCTACTCCCGGACGAATTCCATCGGGATTTGCGGTTGTCCAAACCTCGTCAATCTCTCTAACAACATTATACCCACCAGCTACAAAGTCTGCAGCATTGCTCCACAAAGCAGCAGGGGTTGTACCCATACCACCGAACTGACCATAAAACATAACCATGAGATCCAGTTGCTTGTAACGAAAAGTATTTCCGAAACCAATGGCCAATTTCACGTCAGGATTAATCTGAAAAACATCACTGGTATCAATTACTCCATCGCTATTACGGTCTACAAAGATCGGAGACCCGGGGAAGCGGGCATTGGCAGGCTGAGATGCAGGAATTTCTCTTACACCATCCAAAATTCCATCTGTTTTAAATATATAGTAAGTGCTTACGAAGTCTCTCGGATCCTCCCAGCTGCGAAGGAAGGTATTAGCGAATCGCTCTTCCCAGCGAAGCCTGTTCCTTGAAAAGTTGATTGTACTTGACCAATCGAAGGATGCTGTTCTTACATTGCTGGTATTGATGCCCAGCTCCCAACCTGTACGAACGCGATGTCCGGTATTGATAGGCTCGCTTGAGATCATCGACAACATGGCAGTGGGAGCATTGGTAATCAGGCGGGTGATATCATCCCGGAAAACATCCAGCGATCCGGAAATACGATCCTGAAAAAGGCTGAAGTCCAACCCCAGGTTCTTATTGATCGTTTTCGGCCACTGCAAATTTGGATTATCTAACTGGCTTAAAAAGTAGGGTACATATGACGTAGACCCATTATTGAAGGTAATAATATTTCCATCAGGACTAAAAGTGCCATAAGCCTGTGCTCCCGGCTCACCGGTAAGGCCTATACTCGCTCTTAATTTTAAGAAATTGATTACCCTGGAGTTTTTTAGGAAATTTTCATTGGAAAGCTTCCAGCCCACAGCAGCAGTATAGAAAGATGCAAATTTGTTTTCGGGGAAAAACTGGCTGTAGCCATCGTAACGATAAATAAGTGTTGCCATATATTTATCTGCAACATCAAAAGTGCTTCTTGCAAAAGCCGACCGTCTTTTATTCTCATCACGGTTGGAGTTAACGGTTTGCGAAGCGGCACTTCCTGTCTGGAGGCGATCGAAACCTATCGCATCCATCATATCGGCTGCTACCGCGCCAAATCCGAAAGATCTGGAAGGATATTCCCCTATACCGCCTACAGCATCTACTCGCAGCAATTCGCCGATTCTCTTTTTAAAAGAGAGCGTTGCTTCCATGGTCTGCTGTTCGCGCCTTGAAGTGGATAACGATGCACGGGTACGATTTAACTGATCGAAGAATACATGAGAGGGTAGCAAATAGTTACGTTCTGCTGATTCATAATTATTTCCATACAAAACCTTAGCACTTAAAACGTTAGGAATGATATCAAGGTCGGCAGAAAGTGTTGCAAATAAATTGGAACTTCTGGTTTGATCGTGAATGTTTAATAGTGATATGGGGTTGCCTACTAACAAGAATCTACTGTAATTTTCCGTTCCAGGCTCATAAATTGGCAAATAAGCAGGGTATCCAATTGCGGCCTGGATGGCTCCAAAACCCTGCTGCCCAACGCTGGCTGATTGACCACCGGCCTGGGAATTCATATTTTCATTCCTTGAATAATTTACATTGGCAGTGAACGAAAGGAAAGAGGTTAGTTTAAAGGTAAGATTCATGCGGCCGGTATAACGCTTTAAGCCAGAGTTCACTACCGTGCCCTGTTGGTTAAATATGCCACCAGAAAAATAATAGTTCACCTTATCTGTAGCACCGCTAATACTAATATTATGGTTATCTATGCTACCATTTTTTAAAACATGACTTAACCAGTCGGTACCAGCACCTGCGCTGTCAATTTGGCCCTGCCTGAACGGCCTGAAGGCGGTTCCATTATAATAGGGGTCTAAATTGGTGGGCGTTGTTCCAAACGGAGCCATCTTATTATCAAACAAATACTTGTCCATTGTGAGCTGATTATAATATTGCATATATTCAGTAGCATTCAATGGCTGAAAATATTTCATGTTGGAAACGATGGACCGGCTGCCATCGTAGTTCACGCTTGTTCTTCTGCCCTTTCCTTTTTTGGTGGTTATTAACATTACGCCATTTGCTGCACCAACACCATACATCGAAGCACTCGCATCTTTCAAAAATTCGATCGATTCGATATCAGCCGGATTGATGCCTGCAAAACCGCCCCGGTTTACATTAGCGTTCATCGCCCGCTCACCACTGCCCGGTTCTATTCCGGAATAGGGAAACAGCACTCCATCCACCACCACTAAAGGGTTTCCCCTACCTCTTAAGGACACATTAATATTACCGCCTGGCTCAGCGCTGTTCTGAGTGGCCACTACTCCTGGCGCTCGACCAAAAATAAGCTGGGCGATAGAACTATTAGCCGCCTGCGGAACACTTTTAGGGTCAATTTTAGCAACGGCCGTCGTCAGGTCTTTCCGGCTGGAAGTACCGTAACCAATCACCACTACTTCGTCCATACTGGCAGGATTGGAGTTAAGTATAACATTAATCGAACTATCCGTTCCAACCGCAACTTCTCTGGTAAGGAATCCAATAAAGCTAATGGAAAGAACATCATTTTCAGATGCCTGAATACTGAATCCACCACTCTCGCTTGTAGAGGTTGTGTTTGTTCCATTTTTAACTGTAACTGTTGCCCCAGTTATGGGCTGGTTATCCACGTCTGTAACTCGCCCGGAAACGGTTCGTTGCTGCGCATAGGACGTTAGTCCTGTCAGCCAGAAAATACAAATCGCAATGATTTGTAGCAATCGAATTTTACTTTTCATCGTAAGCTGTTT
>JBCNOR010000136.1:0-10251 GCA_039593785.1 Niabella sp.
CGGAAAATCGCAATTGTAATCGAAGACATCGGCGGCAAAGGCGGCACCTATGAACTCGTATTAAAAGTTCCTCAAGGTTAAAGGGTTTGGTAAGATAGTCGTCAGCGCCTTTTTTTAATCCCAGTACTTTATCAGCGCTTGTATTTTTAGCGCTCAGCATCAAAATAGGTACTTCATTGTTGCTGATGCGAATGGTTTCGGCTACGGCAATGCCATCTACCTCGGGTAGCATTACATCCAGTATGATCAGATCGAAATATTCGTTTTTAACGGCTTTTATAGCTTCATTGCCATCATAGGCGGAAGTGACCTGGTAGTCTTCTAATTCAAGATTTAACTTTAATGCTTCATGAAGGTTCTCTTCATCTTCGACCAATAATATGTTTACGGCTCTTTCTTCCATTCTAAATACAGATTCATCAAGTTATAACGTCTCAAAGAAAAAATCTAACGGCAAAAATACTTCCCTTTAAATTGTTATTTGTCATTAAAATGTCTGCATTATGATCTTTTGCAATCTTACGGCAAAGATACAATCCAAGGCCTGTGCCTTTCTTTTTACGGGTGGCTTCATTTCCTATACGGTAAAATTTGGAGAAGATCTTTTTTCTTTCTTCCGGAGCAATTCCGGGCCCTTCGTCAATTACCTGTAAAGTGATGTCTTGTTCGTTCCTGTTGAGTGTTACTTTTACAGCTTCATCTTTTTCAGAGTACTTCAGGGCATTTTCCAACAGGTTATTAACCAGTATTTCCAGTAAAAGCGGATCTCCTTCTATATCTATTCCGCCTGTAATGTCGCTTGAAATATTTCTTTCAGGAAAACGCTGTGCAAATTCGGCTACACGGGCTTCCAGCAGGTTGGAGAAGTCAAGCTCCTCCTTGTTCATCTTATACCATTTACCCTCCAGTTGGGATGATACTAATATATTATTGGTTAAAAAATCAAGTCTTTTGGTTTCTTCCAGGGAAGCGTGAATCAGTTTTTTTTGCTTTTGCTCATCCAGCCTCTGGTGTTTTAACAATGTTTCCAGATTGAGTTTGGCTATGGCAATGGGCGTTTTTAATTCATGTGTAACAGCCATCATAAAGTTCTGCTGTTGCTCCTGTATTTGTTTTTGCTGGCGCATCGAGCGGTATACAAAAGTGGCTCCCAGGATAATCAAACCTAAAAATACAATGCCCTCTCCCCCGTATTTAATGGTGTTGCTATGATAATCTTCTTTTGTTTTCTTTAGTTCGGCCTGGTATTGTACCGGGTCCTTCTCCTTATCAATAGTAGTATTTAAATGGTTCAGCTGGTAGATATACATCTCCTTGCTTTGTCTTTCTAAAGAAATGAACCACCAAACCAAAGCGGCAACTATGTAAAATAGCAATATCCAGAACTTTACAGTAGTTCTTTTTAAACGGGCTTTTAATCTTTCTTCCATAACTGCCGATTATACTTTGACACTATTGGTTCAACGCTATACCCACATTTAATATATAAGGAATGGTTTCTTCCTTCATGGCCTGTTGTAAAACAAAACGGTAAGGCCCCGGGCGTAAAAAAATCGGGGGATTGATCTTTATCCTGCTATAGTAAATGTCATCCATTGAAATGCCGCTCCAGTTGCCGCTGCTGTTGGTTAAAGGCGCGTTGAGGTGCATAGAGCCAATGGTGCGTTTTGCCGTATCCTGGATAAGCAACCTTACTAAAAGTTTATTAAAGGGATACTGCTGTGTATGCCTTACCACCAGGTATAGCTGATGGCTGGAACTGTCTTTAATATCAAACCTGATTACGGCATTCTGGCTCTTTTTCCATTCATGCCGGGGCAGGTCTACCAGCTTTTCATATACATTGATATGTTTGCAGGAAAACGCAACCGGAGCAATTAAGATAAAAATTAAAAAGTAACGCACACTTACAACTTTGGTGCAAAAGTAAGTGAAGTTAAGAAGCCAGTTACAATACGTTTAATACCTGCTCTTTTGCTTTTTCCAATTCATCCTTCATCATCACTACAATTTTTTGTATAGCAGCGTCATAGGCCTTTGATCCGGTTGTATTGATTTCACGGCCTACTTCCTGTAAAATGAAAGAAAGCTTTTTGCCTTTGCTGTCTCCGTCTTCGGCCAGTATCTCTTTAAAATAGTTGCAGTGATTATCTAAGCGTACCATTTCTTCGGTAATATCTATTTTCTCTATGTAATAGATCAGCTCCTGCTCCAGGCGATTTACATCATAATTATCTTTTCCTACTTTTTCTTCCAGCAGTTTAACCAGGCCTTCACGCATAGTTTCCTGCCTTAATGAATCAAGAGGTTTGATCTCTGTTTGCAGCCTGGCAATATTGTCGATACGCTTTTCTAATTCCTCTCTTAAGATATTGCCTTCGTTGGCCCTGTGTTTATTTAAATCATTTACTGCTTCTCCAATCAGTAGTTTCAGCTGTACCCAGTCTTCATCAGTCAATGACTCGCTGCTGGGAGTAATAACCTCGGGTAGTTTGATCAATGCATTCAGGATATTGGAAGTGTCAATGCCCAATTCATTCGAAAGGTCTACCAAAGAATGATAATAAGCTTTGGCAAGATCGGTATTGATAACAACCGGTTTGGCGTCACCGGTATCTTTCAGGCTGATGGTACAGTCCACGCTACCCCTGTTCAATCCCTCCGCCAATACTTTTCGTATGTCAAATTCAAATGGCTTAACTATTGCAGGCAGCCTTAACGATAAGTCAAACTGCTTCCCGTTCAATGATTTGATATCAATCAAAAAAGTTTTACGGCCGATGATTTTCTCCGCCCTGCCAAAGCCTGTCATTGATTTGAGCATATAACCTGTTTTGTGTAAAGATAATATTTGCAAACTGCTGTCGGGTATATTTTTATACCTGCTTACTTTTTTTGTTTTGCAGCGGGTACTACAAAATAAGAGGGATATGCTCTTAATAGTGTAACCTGGCAGACTTTAACATCAGCCATCATAGCTGTTATAGTGTAAATACAGATAGGATATTATAAGCTGCATTGTCAGTAATGAAATAAGAATATAAGGAGGAAAAGAGAAGGTTCTTAAAACAAAAAATCCCTTCAAATAAAGAAGGGATATTTTATATAGATGGGTTAGTAAGTACAGGAAATAAATTTCCTGACACAATATTAAATATTATTTCAACGATACAAAAATTATTTACAAAAAATTTTATTAACAAATAACAATTTTGCTTGTGGATATCCATAAGCTTTTGTAACATTTTTAAGTCTTCTATACATGACGATATGCCTGTCGTAAGTTTATTTCATCAGAAGCGGTTGGCTCAAATACTGATGGATAAAGGGCTTCAGCCAATTCGCTTTACACGTAAGTTGTATTCTATGCGACAGTTATTGAAGTAGGTTATAGCAATACGCAATTTGATACAACATATTTTCATCATCAAAAAAATTATTAGGTTTTATTAGAAGATGTATTAAAGAACCTGTATCAATAGCTGTACAGCATTCTGATGCGCTCATCAATCATGCAGCTATCATGCTTACAGATGAATAATTTCATGTAGGTTTGATAAAATGTTTTTATGAAGTTTGATCACCCTGTCCCCCTTACGGAAATAGCCACACTTATTGGCGCAAAGCTTTTAGGCAATACAGGCGCCAGTGCTACCGGCATTAATGAGATTCATGTGGTAGAAGAAGGCGATCTGGCATTTGTTGACCATCCCAAATATTACGACAAATGCATTAACTCGGCCGCCAGCTTTATTATCATCAATAAAGAAACCCATTTTCCCGAAGGCAAGGCCTTATTGGTAGTAGAAGAACCTTTTGAAGCCTATCTTAAGATTGTAGCGCATCATAGGCCTTTTCAACCTTCTATGGAAGTGGTAGCAGCGTCGGCCATTGTAGGTGAAGGATCGGTTGTAATGCCCAATGCTTATTTGGGTAATAATGTGGTAGTGGGTAAAAACTGCACCATCTTTCCTAATGTAACTATTTTAGATCATTGCGTTATTGGTGATGATGTGGTGATACAAAGCGGCACTGTTATTGGTAGTGATGCATTTTATTACAATAAAAAAACGAACCGCGATATACATTATAAAAAGATGACCAGTTGCGGGCGCGTGGTTATTAAGGATGGCGTAGAGATAGGCGCCGGCTGCACTATTGACCGTGGGGTAACGGGTGATACCATTATTGGTGAAGGCTCCAAGATGGATAACCAGGTACATATAGGGCATGATACCGTAATAGGAAGGAACTGCCTGTTTGCCGCGCAGGTAGGTATTGCAGGTGCTGCGGTGATTGAAGATGAAGTAATTTTATGGGGCCAGGTAGGTATCAGTAAAACACTGACCATCGGACGTGGTGCAGTGATCAATGCACAGAGCGGTGTACCGTCATCTCTGGCCGGGGGTAAGGTTTACTTTGGATACCCTGTGGGCGAAGCCCGTGAAAAGTTAAAAGAAGTAGCCTGGATCAAACGTATTCCCGAAATTTGGGAGAAAGTGAAAAGCATTAAATAAAACCATTGTATGAAATTCGGACAGGTAGCCGACCCCGGCGGTATTCATTTCAAGCTGCCTAAAGACCCGGCAGCTACTACTGAACTATTATCTAAAGCCAAAGGCAAAGGCTTTGAAGTGTCTGTAGGGTGCGCCAAATGGAACAAGACAGACTTAAAAGGTTTTTATCCCAAAGGTGTAAAGGATGAGCTGGAATATTATTCAGGCCAATTCAACTCTATAGAGCTGAATGCCACTTTCTACAATATGCCTACGGCGGAACAGGTAGCTAAGTGGAAGGAGAAAACACCTAAAGAATTTAAGTTCTTTCCTAAGCTTACCAATTCCATCAGCCACTTTAAAAGGCTAACCCCCGATAGCCTGCCTGTTGCCGAAACATTTTGTAATGCCATCGCTAATTTTGAAGAGAAGCTAGGAATGGCCTTCCTGCAACTGCATGATAAATTCTCACCCAAAGAGTTTGAAAAGCTCGCCCACTTTATTGAGCACTTTCCAAAAGGTATTCCTTTGGCCGTGGAAGTCAGAAATGAGAACTGGTTTGCCGACCCACTGCACTGGTCGGCTTTCTGCGACCTGCTGCAAAAAAAGAAAATGGCTAATATTATCGTAGATACTGCAGGACGAAGAGATATGGTACACATGAGGTTGACCACACCTGAAGCTTTTATTCGTTTTGTAGGTTGTAATGATGATGCCATTGATAAAAAACGTTTGGACGATTGGTTGAAGCGCATCAAAAAATGGCATGAAGAAGGTTTGAAAAAACTATATTTTTTCGTGCATCAAAATGTTGAGCTGTCCTCTCCCCTGTTATCGGCTTATTTTATTGAAAAGCTGAATAAGATGCTCAATCTGGATCTGCATATTCCCCGGATGCCGGATAATGATAAAGGACAGGGGAAGTTGTTTTAGAATATTGCTTCCAGCTCTTTCAACGATCGCACCGTATACGTGGGCTTAAATTCATGCACCGCATCGATATGATTGATAAACACCTGGTCCATGCCAGCCTTGTGAGCACCTAAAATATCAGCCTCCAGGTCGTCTCCCAACATAATACTCTCTTCGAGCCTGGCTTTGGAGACATTTAATGCGTAATCGAATATTGCCTTATTCGGTTTAAGGCTATTGCTGCCTTCTGAGGTAATCACCTGGTCGAAATAATGATTGATCTTTGAATTGTTGATCTTATGGTGCTGCACTTCTTCGAAACCGTTGGTGATCAGGTGTAGCTTATAGTTTTTATTATGCAGGTACTCCAGCACTTCCACAGCATAGGGAAATAATACGTTGCGGGTAGGCAACATTTCAAGAAAACGTACACTCATTGTTTCTGCCAGCACTTCATCGGCAATTTTGAAGTCCAGTAATGCTAACCGCATTCTTTTTACACGCAACTCTGCCTGTTTAATGAAGCCGCTCCGGTACCGGGCCCAAAGCTTTAAATTATGTGCCAGGTAATTGCGATAAAACAAATCAAAATCGTATACACCCCGGCGTTCCAGCTCAAGCGTTTCATAAAGATCCTGCAAAGTAAGCCTGGCGTTGGCGTCAAAATCCCAGAGTGTATGATCCAGATCAAAAAATAAATGCTTATACTTCATTGGTGTGTCGTATTTGGACCGATAAGCTGTAAAAATAAAATACTAAAACTTAAATACAGAACTTTATGCGGTATGTTTATTGCAAATAAAGAAAAGATAATATTATGAAGACTGTAGTAATTACCGGCGCATCAAGGGGTATAGGCTTTGCCATCGCTGAAATATTTGCACAAAATGGCTATAACCTCCTGCTTACCTCGCGCAGCGACATTAACTTATACAAGGCAATGGAAGCATTGCAGACGAAATTTGATACCATTGAGATCAGGGCAAAAGCATTTGACTTATCCATTAAAGAGGAGGCTACCGCTTTTGGCGCCTGGTGCCTGCAATATGCTACGCCACAAATATTGGTGAACAATACCGGCAGCTTTGAACCGGGTAATATTGGTGATGAGGCGGATGGAGCACTGGAAAGCCAGATAGCTACTAACCTGTATAGTGCCTACCATGTAACCAGGTCATTGCTACCTGCCATGAAAAAGGAAAAAAACGGGCATATCTTTAATATGTGTTCTATTGCATCTTTGAAGGCTTACCCTAATGGAGGCGCCTATAGCATTAGCAAATATGCCCTTCATGGTTTTAGTACTAATTTGCGCGAAGAGTTAAAAACGCATGGTATTAAAGTTACCTCGGTATTTCCCGGCGCCGTATTGACCGACTCCTGGGAGGGGTTTGACAATAGCGCTAAACGTATTATGGAAGTAACCGATGTTGCAGAAATGATATGGGCAGCATCTAAACTTTCGGTTGCTGCCTGCGTGGAAGATATTATGCTACGGCCCCAGTTGGGAGACCTGTAGTGCATTCAATATTAAAATGTTTTAGGTAATGAAGTACCTTATCTCTCTTGTATGGGTCCTGTTTTTTTCTGTTGCTAACGCACAGGACGAAGATTATGTGTCGTTACAGGATCGTTTAAAAAGCAATATCTTTTTAAAGGTGGAAGCCAGCAATACGGATTGCTTTGTGGGCGAGTCGATCATTGTAACCTATAAACTTTACAGCGCATTAGCTACCGAATCGAGCATTATTAAGAATCCTTACTTCGATGGTTTTGATGTGAAAGACCTGAAGGGGAGCTCAGATAATATTGCCTCCCGGGAAACAGTAGATGGAGTACGGTTTGATGTGCATACATTGCTGAAACTGCAACTTACTCCAAGAAGAGCCGGTAAATTAACCCTCGGAGCGCTCACCGTACGAAACCGGGTAAAACTGGTAGATAGCCGTGGTAACGAAGATCCGATACTGGATGGTGTGGAAGAAGGGTACACCCTGAACAACGGCTATTTTACGTTGCCCGTATCATCAGTACCGCTCACGGTTCTGGTAACAGCTTTGCCCGGAACTGCCCCGTCCGCCACATCATCGCAGCCCAAGGGTCTTGTAGGCGATTTTAAAATGGATGTGCAGGTATCTAAAAAGCTGTTAGCTCCTGGTGAGCAGGCTCAGCTGACTATTATGCTTACCGGCAGGGGAGATTTTAGTAAAATAGAGCAACCAGAAATTAACTGGCCCGATGAGGCAGATGTATCGGCTGCCCGGGTGGACGAGGATAAAACTCAAAAGGAAGATGGGAGCGGCTATAAATCGTTCGTTATACCCTTTACAATTAGTACGCCGGGAAAATATACCATTCCTTCTATTCGCTTTTCTTTTTTTGATGCGCAGGGCAGCCGATATAAGACAATTACCAATATTCCCCTACAGCTAAGTGTGGTAAATGAGGGAGGCAATACCAACTATGTTCCCCTGGTTTCAGATGATGAGAACCGGCCCCTATTTCTTTGGGGAGGTATTGCGCTGCTGGTAATAATTGCCATTATCCTTGTATGGATGAATCGCTCAAAGAACAAAAGAAAAGTGGTTCAGCCTGTTCGGGATCAACCGGCAGCAACGGTTAAAAACGCACCCGTTCGTAACAATATTATTTCGGTATCAGCAGCGCTGCAACCTGCTACTGAAAAAATGCGCGAAACAGGGAGTGGCTTTAGTGAGTTGCTAAAGCAGGGTATTATACAATACCTGCAGGTCCGCTGGAACTTACCGGCAAACTCCTACAGTAATGCGTCTTTACAGCAGGCAATGGCCGACAAAGATATTCCCCATGCCCTTCAAACAGAGTTGTTGCAGCTACTGGCAGCTATCGATATGAATATGTACAGTGGAGGGGGAACCGATGAAGACAGGCAAGGCCTGCTCCATGAGGCAACCCGATTACTTCATCAAGTATAAACCGGCCTTTATTGTGCGTTTACCTGGGGATATTCCTTTTTTAAACGGGCATCTAAAATAAAAGTGCCAAAGGGAAGCAATGAAGCGACAAATGCGAGAAAAGCTTTACCAAAGCTCCATTTCAGACCGATCCATACTTTGAGCAGGTAAAGGCAAAAAAGAACAAATAATACGCCATGCGCCCAGCCTATGTATTTCACACCTTCAGGAATGTTGGCCAGGTATTTTAAAGGCATTGCGATCAGTAACAATAATAAATAAGAGATGCCTTCAAGGAAAGCAATTTTCATGAAAACCTTAAGATCTTTTAACGCTGAGCTCATAATGTAAATGGTTACAAGCAAAACACGCATCGCTCAAAAAAGTTTAAACAGGGTTTAATTTTTAGTTAAAATAGTTCTACCTTCATGCTGAAAATGCCCCGGAGGAAAAAGCCCGACTACTCTTACCTCCATTGATGACTTTATAACGACTAAACCAAATAAACGTGAACGCACTGCAAGCAAGCCGAAGAGTTTTTTTGAGCAACCTGGCTATTTTAACTGCGGGAGTAGCGATAGGCGGCAATACTTCCGGCCTTTTTATCACTCAGGATAAAGCAAAAACTGACGACCTGGAAACAATGTGGGCATCTTTTTGCAAAAGCAGGTTGACAAGTCCCTATCTACAACCGATTGAAAACCGGAGGAAGATTGAAGCCTGTAAAGGGCATGAGCACCGCGAGGGAAAAGCTGTGTACTTTCCAGAAGAAGGAGTGATTGCGCAGCCGGTATGGATCTATTGGGCTGCTAATACCCAACAACCCAGTGATGTAATCATCAATTTCTATCAGTCAGGTGGCAAAACCAATAGCATTAACCAGTATGAGCTAAGGAGTTTATCAGAAGCTACCCAGTTTTCAGGCCATTCCCGGGCAGGCAGCCTTTCATTTTTTTTAGAATCTAAAAATCAAAAAACAAGTGCGCTTGCAGTAAAGACTATTATTAAAAGCAGCGCTTCCAATGCGTAATACCTGACATAGCAAGTGGCAACCCTTTTTAATTCTTTATAAAAACAAAATATATGGATGAACCATTTTTAGGAATGATTGCTCTTTTTGGCTTTAACTATCCGCCCAGAGGCTGGGCTGCGTGTTGGGGTCAGATAATTCCCTTACAACA
Organism: Niabella sp.; assembly: GCA_039593785.1. Taxonomy (GTDB): domain Bacteria; phylum Bacteroidota; class Bacteroidia; order Chitinophagales; family Chitinophagaceae; genus Niabella. Next base: position 9,523 of record JBCNOR010000136.1, read on the forward strand.
GAATACGGCACTTTTTGCTTTACTGGGTACCAATTACGGCGGCAATGGAGTAAACACTTTTGGACTTCCGGATCTTCAAGGGCGGGCAGCCATCGGTAATGGGCAAGGCCTTGGGCTTAGTTCCTATTCTATCGGGCAAAAAACAGGTGCGGAAAATGTTACATTAATTCAAACGCAGCTTCCCGCACACACACATACCATTTGGGGTACTACCGATGCCGGAGATACCTCTTCTCCGGAAGGAGCTTACCCGGCCAATACAGGTGTAATGGATAAGGAATACAGGACGGCCACCACCGACAAGGCCGCTATGAATTCGGCAATGGTAGGCTTTACTGGCTCTGGTACCCCGATATCTGTTATGCAGCCTTACCTTGCGATGAACTATTGCATTGCTTTGCAGGGCGTTTTTCCTGCGCGCAAATAAAGATTATCGCAAGAACTGATCGTCATTTTTCATCACTAATTAAAACAGAATATTTATATGGAACCCTTATTAGGAATGATTGCAATGTTTGGCTTTGGGTTTCCTCCAAGAGGGTGGGCGCTGTGTAACGGACAAATAATGGGTATTGCTCAAAACCAGGCGCTCTTTGCCTTATTAGGCACTTATTATGGCGGGAATGGTCAAACTAACTTCGCCCTTCCTGATCTTAAGGGTAAAGTACCTATAGGTTTTGGTATAAATCCCGGGTTTTCAAGCTATGAAATGGGGCAAACCGGGGGCAG
>JBCNOR010000137.1:0-10229 GCA_039593785.1 Niabella sp.
TCGATCTGGCGGCGCGACTGCTCGGAGCCGAAGTAAATGGTGGCGCCGACCGCCACCGCGCCCATGTTGAACGCCTGCTCGACGCTGGCGTACAGAGTCTGGTCGTACTGGGTCGGGTATAAACAGGTAGAATAGCTTCGTCAGAGCTCAGCTCTTGTGCAAACCAATAGGCAAGTGAATAGTGACCGCGGATACTGGTATAAATAGTGCCGAGAACGGACTCAAACTCATCCTGGGTTTTTGGGAAAACTTCCTCGGTATAAAGTGAATTGGGAGTTACCTCAATTTTGTGACAGGAGCTCATTACAAAACCGGCTGCTATCACTATTAAAAATAGTCTTACATTATTATTCATAAAATGCTTTTTAATCATTAAAAACCAACTGATACGCCAAATAGAATGGTGCGTGTTTTAGGATAAAAACTGTTGTAATCTACGCCCAGGGAAGCGCCTCCCTGATTGATCTCCGGATCAATGCCCTTGTACTTCGTAATAACAAACAAATTGTTTACAGTACCATACAACCTCAGGCTGCTGAAATAATCGCTTTTGATATTAAAACGGTAGCCTAAAGTAGCATTGTCAAAGCGCAGGTAAGATCCATTCTCTACATATCTTGATGAATAATTATTGTTCCGGGAATCTGTTCTGGCATCTTCAGCCGCATAGGGACTGATATTGGTTTGACCTGCCGTAAATACATAGGAAAGATCAGCGCGGGTAGCATTAAAGATCTTATTACCCATAACGCCTCTCAAAAAGAAATTAAGGTCGAAGTTTTTATAACGGAAACTGTTATTAAAACCATACATCAATTTTGGATGCGGACTGCCAAGGTAGTGGTAATCCGAAACCTGTGTGGGGTTATCGGTTTCAGTTCCATCTCTTTTTAGGAATAACGAGTTCCCTGAAGCATTCTTACCCAGGTATTGAAACGAATAGAACTGACCCAGAGGTCCGCCAACGGCTAAAATTTGCAGACGACTGCCTGTAGCGCCCGGGCCGTCCAGCTGGGTATAATAAGTAGAATCTGCATTCACACCAAATTGCTCAGGTCCCTTTAGATCCAGGATCACGTTTTTATTACTGGCCAGGTTTAGTCCGGTAGTCCATGTAAAGTTTTTCTTATTGACAGCGGCAATATTTATATTAAACTCAATCCCACGGTTGCGAATTTTACCAACGTTCAGCCATAAAAGCCCGCTGGGGTCAATAGACTGCGCCACGTTATACCGGAATATCATATCAGTAGTAGTCTTCTCATAAATATCAATAGCACCTGTTATCCTGTTTTTTAAAAACCCATAATCTAACCCAAGGTTCTTGGTAGCGGTAACCTCCCATTGTAAGTCAGGATTTGCCCCTTGAGAAGATCTGAAAGAGGCTGTATAGAAACCGTTGTTATAATAGGTGCCAGATTTGTCATAAAGGCGCTGCGCATTGTATGCACCAAGACCAAAAGCATTACCGGTGGCACCATAACTCAGGCGAAGCTTTAAATCGCTGATGAAGCCTGCATTTTTGATAAACTCTGATTCGGAGATACGCCATGCGATACTGGCCGCAGGGAAATATCCCCATTCTTTATTTTTACCAAATACGGAGCTACCGTCTCTTCGTACCGATGCCTGCAACAATATTCTTTCATTAAAATCATAGTTCAGCCGGAAGAAGTCTGAAATAAAATTAGTTTCTTCATAAACAGAGCCTCCATAGTCCACTACAAAGCCTGTCACTGTTTGATAGTTACCCAGGCGCAGGTTGTAGTACGTAGTGTAGTCATTAATAAAGTTGGTTTGACTGGCCTGCAAACCATCGTTATTGGTATTTCTTTGCCAGCTATATCCTAAAACGGCTTTCAAATTGTGTAAGCCAAACTTCTTACCCCAGGTAAGGAATGTTTCAAATGTTTTAGACGTGTTTTGATAATAATTGCGGTAAGCCAGGCCATTGGAATAGAAATTCCGCAGGCTTCTGGTACCACCCGGATCGCCGTTGGTATAGAAACTACCCGTGCTGTAATTCTTGGAATAGTAGCTGTTATAATACTCGCCATGCAACCAGGTACTACGCTGATAAGAAAGATTCGCATTGTAAGTAAGGTTAAAGGGCAACTTCGCTTCCAAAGTAAAATTACCTTGTAAAGAACCATACTTGGTATCGTCAACTGCATTCTTAATAATGGAAACAGGGTTAAAATACTGCGTGTTATTAAAGTTCTCAAAAAAAGTTCCGTCTTCGTTGTATATCGGGGACATAGGGTTGTATTTTACCGCCTGCTGAAACACCATGTTTTGCAGGGGTACATTGGAGGCTTTGCTATTACTGCTCATAATGTTTAAACCCAGTGTCAGCCTGTCGTTGAGCGCGTGATGTTCTGCACTGATTCTCCCGATAACACGCTCCAGGTCACTTTGCAGTATGATGCCTTCTTTTTTAAGATAGTTAAGGCTGGCGCTATACATGCTCTTCTCCGTTCCACCGCTGAATGAAATATTGTGGTTATGTGATAAAGCAGATTTCTTCTGAATGGCTTCCATCCAATTGGTATTAGCTCCTTTATCATCATTGGTACTGGGCGTATAATTATTTTTTTGAGAATAGGCTCTTAAAGCGGCCGCATCCATCAGGTCCAGGCTGCTGCTTACATTCTCAAATCCTATATAGCCGTTATAGGCTGCCTGCAATTTGCCGGCTCTTCCTTTTTTGGTGGTAACCATGATCACACCATTGGAGGCCCGGTTGCCATAGATAGCCGTTGCAGATGCATCTTTTAAAATATCCATAGAGGCAATATCATCAGGCGCTACACCGTTAATGTCAGCGCCGGGTATTCCATCTATTACATAAAAAGGACCACCGGGACTGTTAATGGTAGAATGTCCGCGAAGGATCATAACCGCGGGACGATTGGGATCACCACTGGCTGTAACATTTAACCCCGGCACTTTGCCCTGCAGCAGCTGGCCCACATCCCCGATAGCGCCCCGGTTCAGGTCTTCAGGTTTAACAGAAGTAATAGCGCTGGAAAGCGTTCGCTTGGAGTTTTTACCGTAACCTACTACCACTACATCACTCATGGCAACCGCATTGGTGGCCAATACTATCTGGTATTCGGTTGCAGCAGTTACGGTTACCTCCTGCGTAAGATAGGAAACAGCTGAAAACACCAGTACATCATTATTGCGGGCAGCTATGGTAAAATGTCCTTCTTCATTGGTTTTGGTGGAAATACCTTTTCCCTTTACAGACACAGTTACCGAGGGAAGCGCAGCACCCTTATCGTCGGTTACGCTTCCTGAAATTTGCGACTGTTGTGCGGTTGCTACAAGTCCCGAAAAGACAAGGATCATTACCATCAGGGCACTAAAAAGGTAGCCGGTGCATCGGCACCGCCTGTAAGTTTGTATCATATGCAGTTTTTAAAACTTGAAAAAAATTAATTAAGGTTTAAAACAGTATTAGTGAAGGTTGCTATTAAAATTTTAAAGTGGATGGCAGATATTTCGATACCAGGTCTTCATAATAAGGCCTGAGCTTTGTCCAGTCCGGTGGTTCGGGATTTTTAGAGTATAGGTCATAAGGGTTAAAGAGCTGTACCCATTTTAGCATTTTCCTGTCGTGGTCGTCCAGCAAATGATCGTACCCGCCTTCGCGGTGCCATGCATAAAAGGAGTGGTAACGCAGCATGTACAGGCCTTCTTCGGGGAGATAATCTTTCAGCATCTGGTATACATACTCATCGTGCCCCCAGGACATATTAACATTTCTAAGGCCGCAATTGGGCTCATATACGCCAAATTTGCTGTTATAGGTTGTGTTTGTATTATCGGGGTTTTGAGAGAAGAACTCGGGGAAAATCACTTTATCAGAGAAGGCGCATCCTACCGGGAAGGTATCTCCTACCACCGCCCATTGCGGTTCGCCAAAAAGACAAAGCACTTTACCCATATCGTGCATTAATCCAACCAACACCATCCAGTCGGGATGTCCATCGCTGCGAATTGCTTCAGAAGTCTGTAGCAGGTGCTGCATCTGGTCCAGGTCGGTATCCGGGTCAGAGTCGTCAACCAGCTGATTCAGGAAATCAAAAGCTTCCCATACGGTCATTTCCCGCTTGTTGAATTGAAGAAATTCATTTCGCTTTTCCTGAACAAAATCATAAGTCTGGTATTTGTGATTGAGCCGGTAAAACTCTTTTACCGTATCGCGTGCAGGCGTTTCATAATTCCGGTATTCATCTGTAGCCTTTGCAGTGGCTATTGCATCAGGATCGGGATAACGTCTTAAAAGATCATCTTCCCACTCATCGAGATTACCAAGAGGTACCGCCTCAAATTTGTCTTTATTCATAACTGGCAATTTGTTGTTCTAATAATGGCAGATGGAAACGCTTTGCTAATCGTTTTCCTGCTGGTTGTACAGCGCTACCGGACCTTGAATATTGTTTACGCAAATCGTTTTCGAAGTTCAATTCAAAAGTCAATGTTTTAACTGTAATTTTTATTATTTCGAAAATCTTTATTTACGAAACCGTTTTCGTAAAATTGTAATGGATTTCAGAAAAAAGAACAAAAAGACGGTGGGTCATGGGTAATATTACAATAAGAGAATTAGCGCAGCAGCTGGGCCTTTCTATTGCAACCGTTTCAAAAGCACTAAAAGATAGTTACGAGATCAGTGATGCCACTAAAAAGAAGATTGTGAGCCTGGCCAATGAGCTGAACTATAGTCCTAATCCCTATGCCAGCAGCCTCCGCAAACAACAGAGTAAAACCATCGCCGTGGTTTTACCGGAAGTAGCAGATAGCTTTTTTTCCCTTGCCATCAATGGTATTCAGGAGGTAGCATTGGCAAAAGGCTACCATGTGCTGTTCTATCTTTCTCATGAAAGTTTCGAGCTCGAAAAAAAAGCCATCAGCCATTGCAATAATGGCCGTGTAGACGGGATCCTCATTTCTGTGTCAAGCGAAACCAGGGATACCGCTCATATTTCAAGCTTAAGAAGCAAAAACATACCCGTCGTGTTTTTTGACAGGGAGCTGGAGGACTATAAGGCTCCCAAAGTAGTTACCAACGACTATGAATGTGGTGAACTGGCAGCCAGGCATCTTTTAGATAAAGGTTGTCGTTTCCCGGTTTTTTTATCTACCTCTGATGCACTGGCCATCTGTCAAAACCGGTTCTCAGGATTTGCAAATGAGATCGGCAGGATTCAAAATGAAATTGCCGCCTGTCCCTTTATTATTAATTGCAGTAACGACAGAAATACCTACGACCAGATCGCCTCGATCCTTGAAAAGTTCCCGGCAATTGATGGCATCGTGGCATCAGTGGAAAAACTGGCGATACAAACGCTCCTGGTATGTGCTGACCAAAATATTCCTATTCCCGGTCGCCTCAAAGTATTGGCCTTTTCTACGCTGGAGACGGCGCCCCTGCTTAATCCTTCGCTAACCACTATATCGCAACCGGCATTCGACATCGGAAAACATAGTGCAGAAACACTGATCACCATGATTGAAAAGAAGAAACATAGCATTACAGATGATTATAAGGCCGTTCTTCCCTCCTTGCTGAATATCCGTAAATCCACTCAATAATTGCAGACATCTTGTTGAAGTCCTGCATGTACAGCCAACGTTTTTAGTCAGCCATATATTCAAGCATACAACGGAGCGGCATTTAATAAAGACTTCCCGGAAATGGATCTTTGAAGCGGAATTGCATGTCAAATAAATATCTCTCTTCATCCTGCAAAAGGCATTGTTCCAAATCAAGTACCATGCGCTCTTTGTTCATACTCCTTTCTATCAACACCGGGTCAAAATGTTTTAAAAGGGTTGATCAGCTCCGGTTATTTAAAATATACTTTAGCTTGTCTGCCGAAATGGGCTTGATCAGCAAGTCTTTTACCGCTGTATAAATCCTGGATTTTTCCTGGTCTACCTCATCGATAGAAGAACTGACGATGTATATATCGGTATTCCTGGTAGCTGCTGGTGGTAAGGATGAAAATGCGTTTAAAAATCCCCACCCGTTCATTTCCGGCATTTCAATATCCAGCAAAATGATGTCTGGCATCCGGAGGAAAACATCCTGCAAGGCTGACTGAAGCAGGTCATAGCTTCGAGCCCGTTTGCTGCCCCTATAATTTCAGCGCTGCCATAACAAAGATGGATCATCTTCCGCATAACCAGTTTGTAAACATAGTCATCGTCTACAATAAGAATAAGTTTGTGGGTCATTAATCAGGTGGTTAAATATGTTGTCAGTAATCGGAAATGATATTTGTCATTTTTTCACCTGCTATTGATCATGTCAACCTTAGTAAATTAATAATTGCTTTGCCCGGCAAATACTTTCTATCATTTAAATCAGACGCTCATGGTACAAAATGTACATAACTATCCGTGTTTTTCAACCTGCCTATTTTATATAGAATGACCATTGATACATTACCCCGAAAAAGCCGTTTCAATTGCTCGAAACGGCTTTGGGGTTGGCAAACGGCCGGTTACTTTACAACGGCGCGGATCACCTTACTATAATTATATTTACCGTCTTTATCTACCTGTTTGATACGTACCAATAAAGACTGATCTCCTGTAACTGTAGTGGTATCTTGTTTTGAACAGGATACAGAACCCACCAGTACAATGGCTGTCAGAGCAGAAAATACCCAGGTTTTTTTCCGGTTTTTACCTGTTGCCAATGCCAGTAGTGCCAGGGAAAGAGAGATGCCTAATAGCGCGGATGTTTGTGCAGCGTCCAATGTAAACTGGTAATTTAACACGGTATCGGAGTTGCCATTTAAGGCCTGGCTTTTTAGGGTACCCACTGATTTAAAATGGTTTCCGTCTGGAGACACTTCTACATCAAAGTGACTGTTTTCAGTTTCAGATACTGTGGTCCAGTTTACTCTTAAAGTTCCTTGGGTTAAGATCGCGGATAATGCGTCAAAGCGAACAGGTAATACCGTTCCATCGGCAACAAAGGTTCTTACCGAAGCCCTGTTGGAGCTATTGCCATTGGTATCCCGAACGGTATACCAAATAACAGCTTCACCGGTAAAGCCTGGCAAAGGCGTAAAGGTTATAATACCGGTAGAAGGGTTGAGGGTAAAACTGCCTTTGCCGGTAAGCGTAATGGTATTGGATCCTGCAGCGGCCCCGTTATCTGATGCGTAAAGAACAACTGAACTAATGTCCAGGGGATAGGTTCCCTGTCCGTCTTTACCCATACCAGGAGTGTTGCTGTTGATGACGTCTAGTGTTACCGGAGCCAATTCAGTCAGTTCTCTTTCATCATTGTTGGCAGCCGGCGGCACCACACTTGCACAACGGGCACCATCGAAGGGTTGACCATCAAGGCTGGCGAGCGCCGTTGAAAAAGAGGTTGATGTCCAGGAACTGCCTGTAGCCGGGTTGCCAATGCGATACAATGTGCCGTTACTGTTTTGGCCCACATACATATTCCCGGCTGCATCCATAAAAGTTGTGCCTTTGGTTCCCGTAGCGGCCAATGTGCCGGTTACATTGCCTTTGATGGTAAGCACATTGGTGGTTATGTTGAAAGTAAACAACTGGCGGGTGCTGGTAACCCCGTAAATATTACCGTCTGACGGATGAAAAACAAAATCGTCGATGGTTCCGGTTAGTGTTTGGCCTGCAGCAATCGTATAATTGATAAGACTTGCGGCCGGAGTGCCTGAACTCAGGTCAATGGATACGAATCGCTGTGTAGCATTATTATAAATGTAGTAAATACCGGTAGCAGAAATATCGCCGGCTGTGTAACCCGGACCTAAAAGACTGCCGGGATCAGAAACAGAGAGGGCAGAGCGGGCGCCATTAGCCCCGATGCGGTATACTTCGCCAGCCTGGTTAATGGCATACATAAAGTTATCTGACGCATTATAACCAATAGCGTTAAAGGCGGTAGTACCCAGCGATCCGACCAAAGTGGGAGATGCAGCCGAAAGTGTCATAGAATACAGACTGGGACCTCCCTCCCCATTGGTTAGTATGTAAGCAAGACCATCAAGACAGTTTACAGGTGTGGGGGTTTGAGCATTGGACTGGTAGCCGCATAGCAGGGTCATCAGTGCCAGAATTTTAATACGCATTTAAAAGGTATTTATTGTTTAGAATTGTTTAAATCCTCGTTTGTTCACAGACTTAACTGGTACCTATCTATGACATGAAGGCTACCGTTATATCAGGTTGCAGCCATTTTAATTGGCGGAGGCGAAAGTATAAACCGGTGACCTGCGAAAAAAACAGTTGTGTGGCTGTATTCGGGAAAACAGATAGTATAAATATTAATTTAAAAAAATTAGAATGCGGGATTTGAACAGTAAAACGACCCCGTTTTGTATAACAAATGGATGCTTTATCTCTGCTGGTTTGCCAAATTCCGGAAAACGAACAGACAACTAATTGACTTTTAATTATTTGACAAGACTTAACCCCAACAAAGTTCCTACATTTACGATCTAAACATGTTTATTGACAACGATCGCGTTGTTAATTTCTCCATCTTATGAAAAAAATTTCCTACCTTCTATTTATCACTGCTTGCAGTATTTTTTCAATTAAAGCAGCAGCCCAGGATCCTGATGCTTATAATAAATTATATACAAAAGTGTACCTGGAGATCTCTGCGAAAGACATGCAGCTGGCATTACAAATGGCAGATTCGCTTTTTAATACTTCAACTACACCTTTATTTAAAGCAAAAAGCCTGATGCTCTCCGCATCGTTATACCAGCAGCAGCAAAGCCTGACCAAGGCCGCTGAGCTGGCGGAGGAGGCTTATAAGATCATCAGCAAAACATCCGACTATAACTGGATGGTCCGGATCAGCGGGTTCCTGGCTACCCAATACAGGATGCTGCAGCTTTACGGCAAATCCAAAATGTACTGTGATCGCGCACTTGCTATGGTTCCCAGGATCAATAACCCGGAAATGGTTAAAAGTACCATGGGGCTTATTTACCAGGAGCTGGCCTATAATGCTATCGCTGTTAAGGACTATCACGCTTCCCTGCAATATATCAGGGAATCACAAAAGAACTTTGACCATATCTCTCAGAACAAAGAGTATCTTACCGCCGATAACGAACAGCTGTTAGGCCTTAATTATTTTCACCTGGCAGATTATAAACGGGCTCTGCATCATTATCAAAAAAGCCTGAGCTTAATGAGCAATATGCCGGATAATATTACCAAAGGCCTTTGCTATAATGGTATTGCAGCAGTACATATCCAAAACGAAGATCTTTCCCGGGCAAAGCCCTACCTGGACAGCGCCGGTAAAATTGCCGGAGACTCACGGCACCTGCCTTTAAAAAATGAAATTTATAAAACCTCGCAATTATATTATTTAAAAGTAAAAGATCTGGCCGGTTTCGAAAAAATGAGGCACCAACAGGATTCGGTACGGGATGAAATCAGTTCCAGCCGTGCCAGGTTCCTGGACAGCGCCCTTATTAAAATGGAAAACAAAAACCTGGAGTCACAGCGCATTATCAAAGCCAGGAATATTCCGATTGCCATAGGAGCGATCTTCATTATCGCTGGCGCCGGTTATTTTTATTTTTACCGGAAACGTCAAAAAAGAAGATTCAGCCAGTTCATGGCCGACTTTGAAATAAAGGGAGATATCGTGGGTTCGGGCTCATCAGTGTCCCATTTTACACCCCCTGCTTTGCAGCCGGAGTTAACAACTGTTGCAGCTCACGAGGCTACCAATGATCTGCAGGAAGAAGTTGCAAAGCCACCGGCCAGGAAGCAGGGAAATCAACAGGTGATGCCGGAAGAAACCCTGCAGAGAATACTGGCAGGCCTTAATTTGTTTGAAGCGGAACATCTCTTTACCTCCACCAGTATTTCTTTATCCTTTCTTTCAACGCATCTGAATACCAATTCTAAGTATCTCTCTTATATACTCAGGCAGTATAAACAAAAAGATTTTACCCGCTATATCAACGATCTGCGTATTAACTATATCATAAAAAGCCTGAAAGAAGATCCCGAATGGAGAAAATACAAGATCAGCATTCTTGCCGAAAAAGCCGGCTTTTCTTCCCATAGCAAGTTTACCAATATTTTCAAAACATACACGGGCTTATCCCCCTCTACATTTATTCAATACCTGGAAGGTGAAAATGCTTCAAATGTTAACAAGCTTTAGTTTATATAAATAATAAGGTTATATAAAATTA
>JBCNOR010000138.1:0-10189 GCA_039593785.1 Niabella sp.
CACCCCGATCGTTATTGACTTCAGTAATTTCTCGGGGAATCTCTGACTCGCCCAGATTTGGTGGATTCTTGTAGTCATAGGGCCTGGGATGATAATCGATTAGCCAGGCCAATAACTCAATATTTCTGGGGTCAGTGCTGTTGGTTTTCTTTTTTAAGAAATTTACGAGCGGCTTAAACTTGTCAGAATCGCATTCCTTAATATTACTCAGAATAACAGCCACATCATTTCCTTCTTCAAAAAATTCGTTTAGCACAACTCCATCTTTTCTGGAGAATCGTTGAGTGCAAACCAAAGAACACTGTTCTTTTATTTTAGCTGTAGTAGGATGCTTTAAGCTTAGTGGCAGCTGCCCATTCTGCAACTTTTTATTATAGTCGAGCAGCACCAGCTTGGTATAATCAAGAAACATGTTACAAAGATTATATAATAAAGCTAAGGAATTTACGGAATCCCGTACCGGCTAATCTTATCTATGTAGGAATTCCAAAGGAATCCAAAGGAATTACCAGAACATCCTTACAACCAGCGCGTTACACCAATCTACTTTTGTATTCGAAAGCGATGAAAGCTCCTTTGCTAAGAGTTTTACTGTACAGCATCCTTTCAACGGATAATAGAAAGCGGTTGTTGATAACCGGTTTGGGAAGCGATTAAAAGCTCCCGCGATCTAAAGTCCACTCCCTTCCCAAACGCGTAGGCCGTAATGCTTACCGCTATACGCCGCGCTGCGGATGCGCCGGCAATTACTCAAACTTTTAAAATTTAAAAAGATGATTGGACTATTATTTTCCATACTGATGGGCCTGTGGCCTAACCCCAACCCTAATATTCACCCTAAACCCATCAATGGTATAGGCGGCATCACCACCATGAGTGATTCTACTATCGGTGATATCGGAGGAGAAGGAGGTCATACTCCCCCTAAGCCCAAACCTTAAAGAATATCCATAGAGAAAAGAGGTAAGCCCTGGCTTACCTCTTTGTTGGTAAAATCATGTGTTTAAACCATTTTGTTTATTATGTGTATTTTTAAGCTCAAACTACTGTCGATATGAAATTGCCCTCTTTATTAATATTTTTGATCATTCTCGGATCCTGCACGCATGCTCCAAAACCCAATCAAAAAAAAACAGGAAAAGAAAAATCTCCTGAATTCAATTTAGCCTATACCCTTTACCATAATCAAGACGAAGATTCTGCTTTTATCCATTTCAATAAGCTAATCGAGATGTCTAAAGACAGGTTTGAAATCGCAATGGCACATACTTTTGTGGGTATTATACAAAATAATAAGGGATTCTACTATGACAGCCAGGAAAGTTTTATAAAATCTTTACAGTTTCTCGATGAGCGTGATTCTGCCGACTATCAGCTCATCTCTGACAATTATAATGAGCTTGGTTTATCTGAACTCAATCTAAAAAAAAGTGATGAAGCGCTAATTAACTTTAATAATGCATTATTTTTTTCAAATGACACCTCAAAAACTTTAGAAATCATTAACAACAAAGCCCTTGCCCTGACCGAAAAACAACAATATGATGATGCTATTAAACTTTACGATTCTGTACTGCTATTAACAAAACATGATTTAGGAATGTATGCAAGAGTTCTTTCAAATCTGGCAAGAACAAAGTGGTTAAAAGATACAAATTATAATGCTGCACCGGAGATGCATGCCGCATTGCAAATTCGTATTCAGACAAATAATGTATGGGGACTTAATGCCAGCTACGGACGTTTATCAGATTATTACCTAACCTCCTCACCTGATTCTGCTTTATTTTATGCTAACAAAATGTATAAAGTAGCCCAGGAGTTGGGAAGTCCAGACGATATGGTGTTTGCACTTCAGAAATTGATTATGCTGGGCCCGGCAGATAGTATAAGAAAAAATTTCGCACTTTATCAACACCTAAATGATAGTATTCAAAATGCTCAAAAAACAGCGGCTAACAGATTTGCAGTCATCATTTACGAAACCGAAAAACAGAAGGCCAATAATTTTGAGTTGCAAAAAGAAAACGCTGAAACCAAACTTCGCGTTATATGGCAGCGGGTCTTTTCCGTGGTACTAACAGTACTTGCCATCATGGGCTTTATATGGTATCGTAAACGGAAGCAACAGGCTATGCGGCAGCAGGAACTTCGCACATCACAAAAAGTACATGACGTAGTAGCCAACGGGCTCTATACTATTATCAATAAGATCGAGCATGAACAAGAACTGGAGAAAGAACAGCTGCTGGATGAGATGGAAGTTCTTTACGAACAATCGCGCAATATTTCTTATAACCGGGATGAAACCACGCATAAATATTCTGAAGACTTGATTCCGGGGTTACTGAAGTCTTTTTCTACTCCCGAAACACGGGTGCTAATTGTAGGGTACTCGCCGGCTTTATGGAGCCGCATAAACTCCCTGGCCCGGAACGAAACCAGGTATGCCTTGCAAAACCTGATGATCAATATGAAAAAACACAGCCGGGCAAAAAATGTTGCGGTGCGGTTTGAGCAGGTAAACGATCAGCTAAAGATACAATATAGCGATGATGGTATAGGTGTTTCCCCCAACTTCCGTTACGGCAATGGTCTGAAGAGTACGGAAACCCGTATTAACCGTATGGGCGGGCAGCTTATTTTTGATCTTTCAGCTCCACAGGGCGTGAAAATAAAAATCTTAATCCCAATTGAACAAGCACTATGATTCGAAAAGTATTGATAGCAGAAGACCAGGAGAACGCTAACATCTCCTTACAAAAAACACTGCAGGAGTTAAAAATAACCGAACCAGATTATACCTTTCATTGCGACGACGCTTTACTTAAGATAAAAAAAGCCGTGCAGTCCGGAGACTCCTATGATCTGCTGATAACAGACATTCATTTCGAGGAAGACCACCGACTGCCACAACTAAAAAATGGAGCAGAGCTTATAGCAGCAGCTCGTAAAGAACAACCAGACCTTAAAATCCTAGTATTTTCCGCAGAACACAAACCCGTATTTATTGAGAAACTGTTTAACCAGCTAGAGATTGATGGTTATGTACGTAAAGCCAGGAATGACATAAAAGACCTGGTTAAAGCATTTGATACAATAAATGCCAATCAGCGGTACTATCCCAGGCATTTAATACAACAGGCCAAACAAACAAACGCACATGAATTTTCTGATTTTGATATTACGATCATTTCTTTAATGACCGAAGGCAAACGGCAGAATGAAATTTCATTCTATCTTAAACAAAATAATATACATCCATCTGGACTAAGCAGTATCGAGAAACGATTAAGCCAGATAAAAGAAGCGTTGAATTTTACTACCAATGAACAATTGATTGCTCATTGCGTAAAAATGGGCATTATATAGCACATATAATAATAGGCCACCGTCATTTTATAAATTAAAATCCGTTTTACGGTTTCCCGTAAAAAAACCTGATTGTCGCAAGTTAGTTTTGGTAATCAAAATAAATGACAATGTCCTACAACTACCATATAAACAAAAAAGTACCGGATAGCAGCGGCGACCAAATAGATCAAAAAATCTTGTTACTATATGTGCTACGGAAGCGGGTTCTCTTCCCGGAAATTTCTGACAATTGCCGACCGGCTCTGACAACCAGATAACAAGACTTATCAGCTATACGGGTCAGGTATTGCTGTAATACTACAAAAATTGTAACTATGGCTTCCAATACATCATCAACTGGATCCTGGTAGCGTAGTACATAAGGCCGTTGCGCCAATAAACACCGGACATATATACTCTAAGCTTACAAAACAACATTCTTGAAATTGCTTCTCTTAACTCTGGTTTTTCTGACCGGCATTACTTGCAACGAATCTCAGGTGTATGTATGCGATAGCGCCGGCTCATTAAGATATCATCTATCCGGCGATTGCCGGGGCTTAAGCAACTGCAATTACCGCATCATATCAACTACAGCAGACAGCGCGATAAAGCAGGGTAAAACACTTTGCCGTTGGGAACAATAAACGAAACGGCTCTAAGTATAAACTTTCGTATTTATGAAAAAGCTCCTTCTTTTTTCAGAGACAATACCTTTCATCAATCATCAGCTGCGGTTTGCACGTAAAAGAGCTGCACGCTGGCTTTCGATATTCTTCAAACGTAAAAGATCCATTAAGATCGAAAAGCTTCATTATTACAAATACTGGCATTTTGAAAACGCCTCCCTCGTTATTGAGTTTCAATTTCGAAATGCGATATGGTTTAAAGTCGGTAATAAAAAGTTCATTGATATAAAAACGCCCTT
Source organism: Niabella sp. (assembly GCA_039593785.1). Lineage (GTDB taxonomy): Bacteria > Bacteroidota > Bacteroidia > Chitinophagales > Chitinophagaceae > Niabella. The sequence goes on from JBCNOR010000138.1 coordinate 4,283, forward strand.
AGTATTAAACCTGGCCAATATACCGAACAGTAAGATCACATTAACTATTAGGGGATTGGGTCAACTGCTTACTTATGAGATCAACCTGGCGAAAGAAGCGCGCCTTACAAAAAACAGCTTCAAGTCCAATATACAAAACCTGCGTGCAAGGCTGGTGCAGGCGTCAATACAATATCGATCACAGCAACTGTATATTAATGCAGCTCCTACGCATGTTCGCGTTAGCGATATCTCAATCACTACGGACGACTTCTTCATTACTCCCACACCATTTAAACTACAGTATTATATATGAAACAAAGAGACTACTACGTTACACCCCGGTCTGGTAAAATAATGCGCTTTCTATGGCAAGCTGCAGGCGGCGACCGACATATATTAGAAAGATCGACTTATAGCGACCAGGTAAAGTATATGTGCCTCGGTGGTATTGTATTTGCTACTGGCGCCATGGCAGGGTTATCGGGTGGCTACGCATTTTACACTATTTTTTCACCGAAAGCTGCCGATGTTTTATCGAAAACCAAAACGACTATCGAGAATGCCGACTATATTCCCACAGATCCGATGACCGTAATCATATCCATTATATTTGGTGTCATCTGGGGGCTAATGATCTTTAACTTAGACCGCTTTATTGTAGCCAGTACCGGTAAGGGAGATGGAACAGAAAACATTACCTGGGGCGAGCTGAAAGGCGCTTTACCAAGAATACTGATGGGCACTATCATAGCCCTTACAATATCCAAGCCCATTGAAATAAGAATGTTCAAAACTGAGATAGACCTTGCGGTACACCAGGAACAACAAAAAAAGAAAGATGTAGGAATTGAACTGGCTTCAAAAAACTTTGAAAAGAAAGTTGCCGAGGCCAAACAAAAACTGGGCAAACTGCAAACAGAAATAGATGCCAAAGAAGCTGCGATTGCTAATTTAAGAGATGAGATACGCAAAGAAATTACCGGTGCCAACGGTAATGGAGCAGCATATGGCCCCAGGGCCAATGAGCTTGAACGGCTGGCGGATGCGCAGGAAGCTCAACTGAAGGAATTAAAAAATGACCCGCTTTACGTATCAACCCTCGCTGACATCAAAGATCTGGAATTGAATAAAAAGGCCGACATCGCAGCAGCTGAACAAAAAGCGGCCACCCTGGATGGATTATTGATCCGCATCCAAAAAGCCCATGAGATAGCAGGGTTTTGGATTTCGTTATTTATTACATTACTCTTCCTCGCAATAGAATTGACACCTATCTTTTTTAAACTAATGCTTACCAAAACACCATATGATTATTTGGCAGAAAACAGGGATGAACTGATACGTGCGGAAAATGGTATTGAAGTACGCTATGACTATTACAAGGATAAAGAAGGATTAGAGCGGCATTTGATCATCAATCACGAAGCAGACCGGCTAACTTTTGAAAAAATAAAAGTAACCGAAATACAGAGAGAACTTACAGAATATGCAATAGCCAAATACAAAGAAAAAGAGAAAGAAAAGATAGACGCCAACCTGGAAGATTACATACAAAAGCTAAAACCCAATGAGCTCCCTGCTTAAGCAACTCAGAAACACATTGTGCAAATTTTCCGGAGAAGATTTTGCTATCATCAGGTTATGCAGCAAAAAGATTCAGTGGTACTTTACCTTTATTGGGCTTTTTGTATCAGCCATATTAATATGTTGTTTTATTAGTGCATTGTATTTCACAGAAAGCCTGTTTCATAATATAGTGGTTGCTATTGGTGTAGGCTTGATTTGGGGATATATCATTACCAACTTGTACATTTTGCTGCTTTATACGATTACCCCAACCTTATTACCGGTAAAGCAACGACGAAAAAGTAAAATAAAAACAGCCTCCTTTCGATTTAATGCATCGATGATATTAAGAGTTGGGTTGGTAGTACTGTTAGCAATAATTATAGCGCAGCCGCTTAACATCTTCATCATAAAGCCATATTCATTGGCTTTTGCTAACGATGTGAAGCTATTGATGGGCAATAATTATAGGGCCTGGAGTATCACGGCGATAGTAGTATTCATTTTTATATCTCCTATTTTACTAAAATATAGAATAAGGAAGCTGGGAGAATTTTATGAGTTAAAAGCAAGCATAAAGAAAAGGATCGTTATCGACGACTACCAGGAGTTTAAACAAACATACTCGCTTATGCTTGAAAAGACAATAGAGCGTTATAATGAGGCAGTATGGACCCGACTTATGCCGCTTTTAAACAGTCTTCAAAAAGTAAGTCATCCATCTTACCGGCAGCATTTTAATATAATTGAGGAGGAGCTGACTGTTCCCTCAATACAAAAATATGAATATTGGGCCGACCCACCCTATCGTACCCTGCGTAAAAGCCACTTATCCGGGGCCCATTCAGAACAAGACTTCTTAACTCATATCTATAAAAACATACATTGATTTTTCTCACTATAGTTATATGCCTGGCTATTGCATGCTATTTCCTGTTTTTTAAAAAACGGATCAGGGGAAAAATCTCCGCGTTTCCTGTTTCACCACCTGTTGCACCTGGCAAAACCTCAGCCCAAAGTGAAAGCAATGAAATTCATATCGATGAACATGGTCATTCGTTCAGGTGGATTGAAAAGCTAAAAGAAACACCCCGGAGGACTTATGTGTACGCAACGCTAAGTGGCAAGTACTGGGGCGAGTTAAACGAGGGTTTTTCGGATAGATATATAAAGTCTGTATTTTACGACTTTCATATTTACGAAGCAGTACTTCAAAATGCCCGTTACAGTACGGACATGCCATTTTTACTGGAACAGGATCATAGAATACCAAGAGAACGGCTGCCGAAGCTGCTCCCCACTATACTGCAAGAGAACGAAGAAATATATGAGGTCAATTTACATGAACCAACATTGGCCAATATCCGGTTTGACAGAAAACTGCACCAGGATGAAGGGGATGAGGTGTTTGGTTCAATCCGTGCAGAAGTAACCGGCTATATCCTCGATTTTAAAACTACACCTTACTTAGAAAAACAATATCTACAAAATAGCAGTTCCGCTAAACTTAACGAAGCTTATACATCTGACACTAACACTACCCTTTCTCAAACGGATACACCAACAGGCAACATTGAATTTAACGGCAACTATCAACGAACAGAATATTTTTATTCCGATTATAAAACTGCATACTGGGGAAACTGGCGTTACAGAAAAGCATCTGACTATACCGGGTCTGAGGATGGTTGCCTGTCTGTAATGGGTAGCTTATTAATGATCGCTATAAGTGTGATTTTCGTACTGCTTATTCTGCCCAGGTTGGTAATTATCATTCCTTTTATTGCAATCCTGCTGATACTGCGTTTAATTCCCACCGGCTTGTATTCAAGGATCCTTGGGCTATTAGGCATACTGCTTTTTGTTGGTTTTGTAATAAGTGTGCCGGGGAATATTCGTCGTTCGGCTACCCCAAAAAGAGTAAGACCACATGCCATTCATCATGATCCGGAAGAAAGAAAAGTTAACTTTATCCCGATAAAAGATACTATAAACGAAGTGCCGGTAAATGATTCCCTCATTCAACACTTCAGATCCTGGGAAGACTATAACGGTAATAAATATAAGGGTACTATATGGACACGGAACAGTGATTTTAACAGTGCCCGCCAATTCAAAAATAACCTTGATCTTCATTTTGCCAATGTACGGGCTTATGACCAGGTTATTCACCGTCTAAAAGAATATGACAAAGCTCATTTGAATGGAATTTACCAGCTCTTTGACGAAATACGCAACCGCAGGCAACTATCTGATCTTCAATTTGCCGAAGTAATTGTTTCTTTTGTTCAGGATATTCCCTACGCCATCATACTTCCCGACGATTGCGATCCTGCTCTATACCAGGATGCCTTTATCAGCACCTACCTGCTATCAAAAGATGCGCGCTGCGATGGCTTTCAGAAATTTGGGATTAATACGCCGGTTGAATTCATGTCTACCCTAAATGGCGATTGTGATTCAAGGACCTTGCTTTTATATACCATTCTTGCGCATTATAACTATGACGTTGCTGTACTCAGCAGCGAAATCTATAATCATTCTTTATTAGGCATTAACCTTCCCTTTGATGGAACTCATATCAACTATCGAAATCACAGGTATGTTCTCTGGGAAACCACATGCGCCGGCTTAAAAGCGGGAATTATTCCCGGCAATATTTCAAATCTAAATTACTGGAGAGTTTCACTAAAATCAAAATAAATGGATACTAAAAAATTAGCTATTCTCAGCGTATTAGCAGCGTTATCATTCATTATTTCGTTATTGATCATCCGTATTGTTCTGAAAAAGCAAAGGCAAAGTTCAACAACAGCAGGCACTATTCAACTTTCATTTGCTATATCATTCATCGGTTGTATTGCAGCCACTACCTTTATAAACGTTCAATTACTAGGCATTTTAAATGAACTATTAGATATCGCTCACCGTATAGATATTAAAACCACATTGTGGAGCATCTTTAAAAACAGCTTCTTTTTAACCGGCCTGGCTAATATTTGGTTCATTATATGGTATTTTATTGCGCAGACTCTTTCCAACCTTATTGTACCGGGACGAAATGAGATGGCAGAAGCAGACAACAATAACCATGCTTATTTTTTAGTAAGATCGGCTATTTTAACCTCTTGTATTTTCTGTTCCATTTCTGTTTTAGAAATGCTGCTTAGATCATTTTTGCCGGCTATCGAAGCTGCCGTTTATCATTAGTTACCTTTTTACGAATATTACCCAGCACATCATTGAAACGTTTACGAAAAGATAGCGCATCAGGATGCATGGTCATATAATTATGGCAGAGCAAAGAGTTGTGTATACAACGATATAGATAATTCTGTTCATAGTATCATATCCGGGCGAATCAAAAACCCGCTGAAACTGTTGTTTATAACTCCATCCTGTAATAAAGATCACAATGTCGGATTTAACAACGCTGATATCTTCTTTTATCAAATCGAAGCCCATCCGGATATTGTCCTACAATGCCCCTGAAGGTGTTGTATCATTACTATCGCTCTTAGAAAAATTGGTCCATAAAATCTGTTGGGGCATTTCCCCGTTCAGACCGTCATGACAATTCCTGATAAATCGCCAGAAAGAACTATTTTTCCCATGATAATTTTTCCGAATTCAAAATCCTGATATCCTTCATCAGATTATTTATCCCCGCTTTTTATGGTCCTTTAAAAGCCCTACCCATTCGTATGTTCCTTACCTACAGTTTTCGCAATTTAAGATTGATCATAAGCGATAATAGCAAGTTGTTACCCCAGATGATATATCCAGGGTAACAACTGTAAATCATCCTGCCGGTAGGTTAGCGGTTACACAATCGTACCCATCGTATCTTTCCATACATTACTTCCCTGGTGTATAATCTCCTTATTGATATCAGTATCAAAGTATTTGAAATACATGGGTGCAAATGCTGGACGCTCACCGCTGGTTCCGCCTTCAACCAGGTTCCAGTCGAGGGATTTGTATAATTGAGGCCACCACCGGTAATTAACACTGGTATAGTTATAATGTACATCAGAACTATTATTGGTAGCAATAATATTATTAAGTCCCAGCAGCTTAGAGTCTCCCGAATACCTAAGCGACAATCCGTTCGAATAGAAATAATTATTTTGAAACTGTAGTACGGTATCGTTGGTACCACTAGCATAGAACTCAATTACACCACCATGATTGTCTCCCGAAAAATAATTATTGTTGAATTTTGAGAAAGATTTGGGCGACGGCGAATTGATATAGAGCGCAACACCTGATGTAATGATACAGCCTGTCACATCTGCTGTTTCACAATAAATAAAGAGATTGTTAACTATACTATTACGGCATATTAACGTGCGCGCC
>JBCNOR010000139.1:0-10181 GCA_039593785.1 Niabella sp.
AACCCATATTTTTATAAAGGTAAAAATTTAATCTTTATTCTTTTAACTAATTTGAAACGCCGTGGGGGTTGAACGCTATTGCAACATTTAACGCTGCACCCTCAGTTCGCTGCTGCAGATATCAGGGTTTGAAAAAATGAACTTCTACCCTGTGCCCCACTTCTTTTTAACAGTAAAAATCCTTAGTTTCGTGGCTTGTTTTTATGAAAAAAATAGAATTAGAAGTCGTAGCACTTTCTCATAGTATTACTCAAACGCATTCTTATGCTGTAGTTTTAGGGGAAGTAAATGGTTTACGCCGGTTGCCGATAGTAATCGGAGGTTTTGAGGCGCAGGCTATTGCTGTTGCTTTGGAGAAAATGAATCCAAGCAGGCCTCTGACGCATGACCTGATGAAAAACTTCATGACTGCATTCTCCATCGACCTGCACGAAATTATTATTTCGGACCTGCAGGAAGGGATTTTTTTCAGTAAGCTGGTTTGCTCATCCGATCACGATACCATCGAAATTGATAGCCGCACTTCTGATGCCATTGCCCTTGCAGTTCGCTTTGGATGCCCCATTTATACGTATGAAAATATTTTAAGTAATGCAGGAATTGTAATGGACGAAAAAAACCAGGCGCCGGCTGCGGAGCGTGTGGAGACCGTTGGCACTACTATTACCGAAAGTGCAGATGATGATCTTAAATCCATGAGTGTTGAAGAATTGAATAAACTGTTAAACGAGGTACTGGAAAGCGAAGATTATATGAGGGCCATTGCTATCAGAGATGAGCTAAACAGCCGGAAAAGCCAATAGCAGGCAGCTTATTTTCATTTTCAGGATCTATTATTCCACACTTATTATACCAAAGGCTTTGATCCGATTTTCCAATTGTAAAATCAACATTGGTTTATATATTACCGGCAAAAGGCCGGATGGTTACCACAATCTTGAAACTGTATTCTTTCCCCTGCCACTTTACGATGTTATCGAATGCATCGAAAGTTCACAGACGGATATTTCAGTGGCAGGCCAGCATATTCCCGGATTGCCGGAAAACAATATTGTCATAAAGGCATGGAACCTTCTAAAGAAAGATTTCCCCACTCTGCCCCCTGTACATTTTTATCTATTAAAAAACATTCCTGCCGGTGCCGGGCTTGGCGCCGGCAGTGCTAATGGCGCTTACACATTACTGGCACTCAATCAAAAATTCTCGCTGGGTTTAACTGAGCAGCAGCTTATGCATTACGCTTTGCAGCTGGGCAGCGATTGCCCTTTTTTTATTCTAAACAAATCCTCATTGGCCAGGGGACGCGGAGAAGTTTTTACTACATCAGCAGTTGATTTAAGCGGCTACCAGGTAGTGATTGTTAATCCCGGTATACATATTTCAACCCCATGGGCATTTTCGCAAATCACCCCTGCTGCTCCGGCAACCAGCCTTGAGAGCGCTATAACCCGACCTGTAGCAGAATGGAAAGAGCTCATAACAAATGATTTTGAGGCAGCTGTTTTTGAAGCCCATCCCGAAATTAAAAAAATTAAAAATGATCTCTACAAAGCGGGCGCCATTTTTGCCCTGATGAGCGGTAGCGGCAGTTCTGTCTATGGCTTATTTGAAAAGCATACAACGGTAAATTACATCCCGGCCCAACATTACTTTGTGAAAAAAATGGACCTTTGATACAGGTAGCAACACGCTAAAAAACACTCAACCTTCTAAATTACCGGTAATGTCACAAAACGATGAACTTTTATTCAAAGTTGATCTGGCTATAGAAAAAAGCATCGGGTACCTGGAACACCGCCAGATGCATAACGGAGAATTCTTAGCCTATATCTCTGGCGACGAAACCATGCAACAATGGTGCGCACCCGACAGCACCAATTATATGACGGCCATCATCGCTCATTGCCTGCTTCCCCTGCAACAACATCCTGCGGTAGATAAAATGCTGAAGAAATCAACTGATTTTTTTCAGTATCAAATGATGCGGGGTGGTACCTGGAACTATCTTACAAAATTTCATTGGCTATTCCGGCTGAACGCCCCGGATGTTGACGACACTGCACTGATATCAGATTTATTAAAAAAGAGAAATATCCCGATACCCAATAACATTGCATTGTTAAAAAGCAACCGGAATGCCGATGGATTATTTTATACCTGGTTTACTTTTCATGGCCGCTTGCGCAGTTATCCGCCAACCTTTTGGAAAATAGTAGCCCGTGAATTAAAAAGTCCGTTCAGCAACTTATTGCTCTGGAAAAAAAGCGGTATCAACAGAAATGATATTGACTCGGCTATTAATGCAAATGTCATCTCCTACCTGGGCCACAGCGAAATAACAGAGCAGGCTATCCAGTTCCTGGTAAAACTGATAAAAGAGAACTCAGAGGCGCATTCCGATCACTACTATAAAAACCCGTTTGTCTTTTATTATTTTGTATCCAGGTTAGTTTGGTTTGATATTCAACCACTGGTAAAAATTAAACACCTGATAGCCCATAAATTAAAGCACCTGGTTCAAACTCATAAAGCCACCCTCTGCGATCTTGAATTGGCAATAGCCATTTCCTCACTCCTGATGTTACATGAGCCAGCTGATAAAGTTGCCCACCAGGTATGGGATCTGCTTCAGCGACAAAACACTACTTTCCATTGGAAACGCCATGCTTTTTACTCCACCTCCAGGGGGTATTACTGGGGATGCGAAGAACTAACTACCGCTCTTTGCATAGAAGCACTACATTTGTATAAAAATGCCGCAGGCAAGCACCGCGAAGATCCGGGCACTCCATCTTAGGATATTCAATTGTCGCCAGAAGGTTTTATATTTGTTGATCTTCTAAACGCAAGCAGGCATCTCAGGCTTATGAGATAATGATTATGTCTTCTATTCGAAACCGCATCTCTCATCTTAAAAGCAGCCTTAATATTTCAAGAATATGGGGTCTTATAAAAACTGCTGCGGCAAAATGGTTATACATATCGCTAATCCTGATCATCCTGGAAAACCTGCTGTTCTTCAGCTCATTATACCTTATGAAGCTGCTCATTGACATAGTAGCGGCGGCCCAGCTTCATTCCCAGGAAGCCCATAAAGAAATTATAACCTATGTAATACTTAGCGGGCTGGCGGGCGTATTGTATTTTGTGTCGAGGTCCTTCAGCGCTTATTCAACCGAAGTACTTTCTACCCGCGTGGGAGAGTATCTTAATAATAAAGTACATGAAAAAGCGGTTGATCTGCAACTTTCTTTTTACGAAAGTCCGTCCTACTACGATGTATTGAAACGTGCCATTGAAGCGGGCGCAGACAAGCCGGGCCTGATTATTACCACCCTGATAGAAATGCTGAAGAACTGCCTGTCCCTTGTGGCGGTAGCGTCTGTATTACTGCTCATCAACTGGGTGTTGCTTCCCATCATTGCCCTTTTTATTTTACCTACACTGGTGATCCGTTTAAAGTATTCAAAAAAGCTTAATGAGCTCCGGATAGCTCAAACACCATTAGAACGTAAGTCTAACTATTTCAGTAATCTGATCACAACGGACACCGCGGCTAAAGAGATCCGCACTTATTCCTTAGGCAATTACCTTCAGGAAAAATTAAGTATCATCAGGCTGGCTTTGGTGAAAGAAAAACTCTTTCTGAACCTGAAGAGAACACAGCTTGAAGTATTCAGTACCACCCTGTCTTATATAGGCGTTTTTTTCTGTATTGGTTTTATCGCTTTAAAAGCCGTAACCGGCGAAACCAGTACCGGTGATATAACCCTGTTCCTGGTAGCTTTTCCTCAGGCCTTTACCCTGCTGCAACATATAGCCGGGGGCCTGTCTTCTGTTTACCAGAACAGTATCTATATCAACAGCGCATTTGAATTACTGGAACTGGAAAATACGATCGAACACCGGGCTAATGAGACCCCAATCCCAACAGGTGATGACGTAAGTATCCGTTTATCCGGTGTTCGCTTTACATATCCGCATGCGGATAAAGAAACCTTATCAGGTATTAACCTTGCTATACCATCAGGTAAAATCGTCGCTTTGGTTGGGTTAAACGGCGCGGGAAAGTCGACGCTGATCAAATTACTATGCAGGCTATATGATCCTTCCGAAGGGCAAATATTGTATGGCGGCGCCGATATCAGGTCCTTCGATCCCCAGGCATACAGGAAACAGATAGGTGTTGTTTTCCAGGATTTCAATAAATATAGCTTTACAGCCGGCGATAATATTTTCTTTGGCAATATACATGAGCCGTGTAATGAAGACCGGGTAAAAGAGGCAGCGCAAAAATCGGGAGCTGCGGCTTTTATTGACACTTTTCCAGCCTCCTACAAAACCACTATGGGAAGGGTATTTGAAGATGGTGAAGAAGTCAGCATTGGCCAATGGCAAAAACTGGCACTGGCCAGGTGTTTTTATTCAGATGCGCGTTTCCTGATATTCGATGAAGCATCGAGTGCATTAGATGCTGTTTCTGAAAAGGAACTGTTCAGTACGTTTAGAGAGCGGATCGGCAACCGCGGAGCAGTGATCATCAGCCATAGACGCTCGGCCATACTGCATGCCGATTATATCTATGTTTTATCTCAGGGAAAGATCATAGAAGAAGGGACAGACGAACAACTTATGCAACGCAATGGCGCCTACGCCAATTTATTTAATGAACAGGTAGAGGAAAGTCATGCACCATCATGAGTAATGCGACCAAACATATAGCTATTATCACATGCTGCTCAGATGATTGGGGAGGAAGCGAAGAGTTATGGGCACAATCGGCTCCACTGCTGCTGCAACAGGGCCACCAGGTTACGGTTTATAAAAAGGATTTCAATTTTGCTCATCCCTCGGTTGCAAAACTGCAAGACAAAGGTATCCGTTTGGTTAGCTTCAAACCCCGTATCACCGGAGTGGGTAAAAAAGTGATTAATAAGATCAGGAAGTATTTTGCCAGGAATCCTAATCCCATCAACTATAATAGCGAGCATGTTGAAGCGCTTGGTATTTTGCTTCAAAAAAACAGACCCGACCTGGTGCTGATTAACCAGGCCATCAACTTCGACGGAATGGGTTATGCGTACCAATGCCTGCTGCAGGATCTTCCCTATGCAATGATCAGCCACAAAGCTGTAGATTTCTTTTGGCCTTATCATACGGAACGTTCTTATATGATTGAAGCCTGGAAGAAAGCTATCGCCTGCTTTTTTGTTTCAGGGCATAACCAACGTGTAACGGAAGAGCAATTTGGACTTCGGTTTACCCATGCCTCGCTGATATGGAACCCGGTAAAATTTAACAGGGCTATCATTCCTTTCCCCGAATCAAAAGAGGTTTACAAATTGGCCTGTATAGGTCGTTTTTTTGTTTTAGACAAGGGGCAGGATATGCTCATAAGAATACTTTCACAAGAGCCCTGGAAATCCCGTCCGGTTGAGGTTTCTTTTATTGGCGGAGGTCCCGATGAAGCAGCATTGAAAGAGATGGCCCGATTACTTGATGTAAAGAACATCAGCTTTTTAAACTACCGGGCTAATGTGGCAGAGTTATGGGAAACGCACCATGCGCTGGTTTTACCCTCCAGAAGTGAAGGCATGCCCCTGGTTACCATTGAAGCGATGGCCATTGGCCGCCCCGTGATAGTTACGTCTGCAGGCGGACATGCTGAGATAATCCAACATGGCGTTAACGGCTATATCGGTGGTGCCACCGAGAAAGATTTTGCCGGCGTTATGGAAGACGCATGGAATAGCCGAAGCCATTGGGATAGGATAGGTAAACAGGCACATGCTTTTATAACACAACATATACCACAAAGCCCCGAAACCCTTTTTTCGGATGCTGTCTCAAAACTGATTCAATAAAATGAGCTCCAACCAACCACTTGTATCTGTAATCATACCTACCTATAACCGGGCAAGTACCGTCAGTAATGCCATAGATAGTGTATTGAATCAAACTTATACAAATTTTGAAATTATAGTTGTAGATGACGGATCAAAAGACAATACGGCTGATGTATTAAAGCAATATGATACCATTATCTCTGTCAGTAAAGATAACGGAGGACAAGCCAGCGCCAGGAATGCCGGTCTTAAACAAGCCAAAGGAAGTTTGATTGCCTCCCTGGACTCGGATGATATCTGGTATCCTGATTTCCTGCAGGAATGCGTTACTAAAATTGTTGCCGATAACCTGGATTTTGTATTTACCAACTGGGACCAGCAGGACCAGGACGGAAAGGTAAGGGACTTTCTTTCGAGCGACTTTGTTATAGAACCTTATTTTGACAGAATGAACAACGGTTGGGTAAACCTGGAAAGCGACGACCTGCGCCTCGTTTATGTAAGAGGTTGCCCTTCTCCCTCTTCATCCGTAGTCATCAAACATGAGCTGATACGGAAAGGATGGAACAATGATATAAGAATTGGCGACGATTGGTACTTGTATTTATCTGCAGTGTATTCAGGCAAAAGAAGAGCTGCTTTTACCCTCAGGCGGCTCTGGAAAAAATATTCGGGTTATTCCAATGTTTATGATGGTCGAAAAAGGAAAGAGATACTGGAGCATCTTTATATTGCCGACCTGGGCAAAATTATGCACGACTTCAAGCCGCAGATGAACAGATCTCAATACAAGATTTTGAGAAATAAACATGTGTATGGCATGGTGGAATTAGCCAAGCACAACCTGGTAAGGGAATTTAATATCATTAAAACAACCCGGCTTCTGTTAAAATCCTGCTATCTTGATTTTTCACAAACACTTATAAGTATCCCGCAGGTAATTAGATTGGGTATGCAACGGGTAAGAGATGATAAAGCAAGAAAGACCGGCAAAGCGATAAGTCAATGAGTTTTTCGAGATTTATAAGATCGCATGACTGGTGGGACTATAAGCTCCCTCCCATATTGGCTGTGGGCTATGCAACGCTTTTATTAGGGGACAAAAATATTTTCGATTATTATGGCTATATCGCGCTGATCCTTCTTTCGGTTGTGGTGGGCGCTATATACGTAAGCATCATCAATGATGTAAGCGATATAGAAGTAGACCTGAAAGCCGGTAAGAACAACAAAATGGCATCGCTTCCTACAATGATGCGCTGGCTCTTACCCCTCGCCTGCCTGTCTTTGGGAGCAGGGTTTATTTATTTCTTTTACTACCCGGATATACTTTCCTGTATTTTCTACACAGTTCCCTGGATCGCCTTTAGCATGTATAGCTTTCCCCCATTCCGTCTTAAAAACAGGGGCATATGGGGTGTATTGGCAGACGCCAGCGGTGCACATATCTTCATCAGTCTTTTGATGGTAAGCAGCCTTTCATACCTATCCGGCCAAACCATTAACTATGAATGGCTGACAGCTGTATTCGTATGGGCTACCTGTGGTGGGTTAAGGGGCATTCTTTGGCACCAGTTTACCGACAGGGACAATGATATCCAATCAGGAATTGAAACTTTCGCAACCAGGCGCAACCCTGCCGGATTTAAGAAAACAGAATGGATCATCCTGGTAATTGAGCTGGCAGCGCTGGCCCTGATGCTGTCTATGCTGGATAATCTTTTTGTTTATATAGCAATGCTTGCCTACCTGGTTTTGATGCTGCTCAGGTATAAGGTATTAAAGCAACAACCTATACCCATCCTTCACAATCATTCCAACTACCAGATCTTATTACTGGATTTTACCGACCTGTTTTTTCCTGTTGCATTACTATTATATGCATCCACTAACCAGGTAAATACCTGGATCGTTTTATGCGCTCAATTGTTATTATTCCCGGCAAGATGGATCATGATACTTAAAGATGTTTACCGGATCTTATTCAAACGTCCCCGCGTTAAGCCAACCTGATCACAATACCATTTCATGGAGTAATTTGTCCATCGCCACAACAAGATCTCCGGTAAGTCCCGGGTGAACTTTAGAACACTGTATTACGGTACTACGGGTAGCCGTAAGCCATCTGAAACGCGCAGGTGCATCCATTTGCGCAATGGGAGAAGAGCTAAGCCGGTCACCCAAAGCTATTTTTTCAAATGCCAGCAGGTTTTGCCGGATAAAATCCAAATCAATACCGGGACTAAAACACTGCAGCTTCTCTACGGGTAATGCAATCCTACAGTCCACATACTTTGTTTTTTTACAAAACAGTATGATGCCCGCATTCACAAACTCCTCCCGCTCCACACGCGGCACCACCCGTATTACCGCGTACTCATATAATTGCTGCTCTTGCATCAATGGCTTGTTTTAAAAATATCCCGCTATGCTGCAACCTGAAGTTGAGGAACTCCCGGTACACTTTTTTGGTTTCGTCGGCTATGCCGTTTGTTTCTTCGTATGCCAGCCAATCAACAGGCAATGCATCAAGTACTTCATCAATCACGGTTTCATTTAATAGTTCCCTGCATATTGAGTCAGCTTCTGCCAACAGCCCGGCTTCCTTCAATAACACATGGTCTTTAACCAATGCGAAAGGGCTTTTCATCTGGGTCTCCCAGTTCTGCCAGTTGTGATGAAAATACAGGCTGGCGCCATGATCAATCAGCCAAAGCTCGCGGTTCCATATCAGCATATTGGTATTACGGGCTGTTCGATCCATATTGGTCAAAAAGGCATCCAGCCAAACTATTTTGGACGCCAGTAGAGCGTCTGTTTTGCTTAATGCAGGGTCGTAAGTAATTGCGCCGCTCAGGTAATGCAGGGCCAGGTTAAGACCCTGGCTGGCTTTTAAAAGATCCTGTATCTCCTCATCCGGCTCCGTTCGGCCAAAAGCCTCATCAAGAAACGCAAATACCAGCTCCGGTACTTTTAACCCCAATATTCTTGCTACTTCGCCGCCGATAAATTCCGAAACCAGGGCCTTAATTCCCTGGCCGGCGCCCCTGAATTTTAATGCATATAAAAAGCCGTCATCTCCTTCTGCTATGGCAGGCAAAGAGCCTCCTTCGCGTAAAGGCGTTACATAACGGGTAACATTTATAGTTCGTATATCCGACATTGCGTCAAAAATAAAGCATCCGGTATCAATACTCCGTATTTCTTTGAACAATTAAAACCTAAAAGACCGTATACAACGGAAGCTATCATTATTTTTTTTATATTCAGTGATGAAAAAGATCACCATTCTACTCTGCCTTGTCATCAATCTTTCCTGTGTTCAGGCCCGCCCCGTGGTAACCAGGGCCGATAAAAACGCACTCAACATTATATATTTTATCCCCAATGACCTGGAAGCTGTTCCCGGTTATGAACAACGATTAAGTACCTTACTGTTATGGGCGCAAAACTGGTTTGAAAAACAGATGGCCCAAAACGGGTACCCTCATAAAACATTTCACCTGACAAAAGAAACAACACCCGGAAAAATAAAAATTGTTACGATACGCGGAGCAAAAAGCAAAGATGAATATCCCTATGAAACAGGTTTTGTTAACGTACTAAAAGAAATAGAAACATACAAAGAAAATAATAAAGACGAACTGGGCAGCGAATATTCATTGATTATTTTGCCCAGGTATACTTTTAAAGAAGACGGCACCCCTCATGGAGGACCTTACTATGGCATGAGTCCTTATTGCTTTGCATTGGATTACGAGGACCTCGATATTAAGCACATGGGTAACAAAAACACGAAAGAGGGCTATTTATTTTCGGTTTGGTTTGGCGGCATGCTTCATGAACTGGGCCATGGACTTGGCTTACCTCATAATGCACAAAAAGTATCCGAAAACAGCCTGCCTGAGAAAGGAATGGCCCTGATGTTCGCAGGTAACGGAACACTGGGTATATCTCCTACTTTTTTAACGGCTGCCGATTGCGCCATACTTAATGTCAATCCTACATTCAATAGTTCTGCTCAGGAAAATAATGATACAGCCGACAAAAATATAAAGATGGAGAACTTCGAACTCCATTATGATAAAGAAAAAAGGGCAATCATTGCAAAAGGACGCTTTACTGCCGTTGTAAAAACCAACAGCGTTGCTTTTTACAACGATCCTAATGTAAACAACGAAGGCAGTGGCGTTAGCCAGGATTATAATGCCATTTCATGGGAAACCAAACCCGCGGCCGATGGCAGTTTTTATACGGAGTACCACCATGGCTAACTATTTCAACACATTGAACCTGCGTCAGCAGTTGGCGCAATTGGGTAAATGCCGCTTTATG
>JBCNOR010000014.1:0-21432 GCA_039593785.1 Niabella sp.
CTTCCTGAATAAGAAGTATAAGCTATTCCATTCCATAAAAATTTTGGAGGAGCATGAGATGCCAGACCGGCTTCAGCTTTTATACGAGGCAGCCGATCGAAAACAGCCAGGTTACGGGGTTTAAAATTCATTATCCCCTTCCACTTTCCGTTACTCACTGCATTATATTGTTGCGTAAGCTGCTCTATCCGATCATAAGCCCTATCACTCTCGGCCCAGGCTGCTTTACCATGCCTGGCTAACTGTCCGTACAATGTTTTTTTGTTCATTTCAGCAGCGGCCAGCACAGGGTATTCCACCAATTGAAACCAGGTATCTTTTTGAGCCACAGGTATTTTTTTTGAAAGTTTCATAACCTGTACCAACAACACATCATAAGCTTTTAATCTTTCACGGATTGCTGTCTCGCTCCAGGGCAGATCGGCTACAATTTTATACTTTGGGTCTTTCTCTTCGGTTCTCGTGGCGCCCATAAATTCAGGTTTACGGATATATGCCAGGCGATAATATTCATTCATTACCCCGAGCAATGCCTGCCCATTCGATGAACCGAACTCCCTGGTTAACCAGTGTTTCAGATGTTGATCCAGGCCGCTGACGTCATTTTTTATTGCATTGATATTCCAGGCCATATCCAGGAACAATTCTGTCAGGTATTCGCCGGGCTTTAAATCGCCGACATTTACTATCCACATATCCTTAGCGCCTTTATCATAAGCCTGCTTCATCTGGGTATACAGCTGTGCGGGATGATTGGTAGACAGCCAGAGATAATCGTGCGGGCGTCCCCAATAAGAGATATGATAATACACACCATTGCCTCCGTTGCGTGCGCACTCTTTCTCCGTCGGGAAATGTTTCAGGTATCCATAATTATCGTCACACCAGATCAGCGTGATATCTTCCGGCACTTCCATCCCATCATTATATACATCCAGCACTTCCTTGTAAGGTATAAACACCTGTGGTATTTTTGTCACATCCGGGTTTACATAGGTTTTCAAAAGTTCTCTTTGATCTTTAAGCACCTGCGAAAGTACCGTTTTATGCTCTTTCAGTGTTCTTACTCCCTGCATCATCCCGTCGTGCTTACCTCTTAAACCGATCGTATAGATATTATCAGCGCTCTTTAATTCCTTTAACCTTTCCGTCCAGTAAGCCAGCATAGCTTCCTTATTCGTTGTGTAGTTATAATCGCCTTTACCTGCTATATCCCATTCGTTTACGCTATTCCTCATCAGGGGTTCGCAATGAGAGGTGCCTATAATAATTCCGTATTGATCGGCAGCTTCTTTATTTCCTTTGGTGAAATAGAAGGGCACCGTTACCTCATGCATGGCCGGCCAGATCGTATTAGCTCTTAATCTTAATAATAATTCAAAAACCTTCGCATAAGTTTTAGGACCGATAGCTCCTTCAGTTTTTCCTACCGTGGGCAGGCCTGGCTCAAAGTTGGTACTGCTCCAGGGTAATAGTCCCCAGTCTTCATCATTAAAGAAAATACCCCTGTATTTCACCGATGGATATTCCAGCTTCGTAAATCCATTTTTAAGGCTTACTGTAGATCTTTTTTTTACCTGTGAATCAGCCCACCATTCCCAGGGAGACACCCCGATTATCCTTGACAGCTCTAATATACCGTAAGCGGTACCTCTTTTATCAGAACCTACAATATATAACCGGTCTTTTTTAACCTCCATTATAAAGCCTTCGTTATGTGAACGTAAATCATTCAATAGTTTAGCAGAGACCATCTTTTCCGCCACGCTGTTCCCTCCCAAAGTGCCGATAAAAATAAGCGGGCTGGCAGCTTCTATAATTTCACTACCGAAAACTTTAGCGTAATCTTTTTTCAGCATTCCCAAAGCTGTATGTACAACCAGGGCCTCTTGCTTATCGAGCGATATCGATAGATTTTTATTTTGTTGGAAAACAAAATCTGCATGCGCCTGAAGGGAGCCTACTATGAGAGCTGCCCAAAACACCACCAGCTTTTTCATCAGCAATTCCATTATGCGTTAAAGTTCGTTATTTGACAAGCTCATAAAACTCTGCTTCAATAATACTTAAAGCACCTTTGGCTTTTGCATCATCACGCGCTACACCATCATCCAGCTTCTTGCCCCCTACTTCCACTTCGCCCGAACCCAGCCCTGTAGCAGCATTGGTTGCCAGCCGGATGCGTATTTTTGTACCTTTAACCGGCTTGCATTGGATGGTGTAGTATCCCAGAGTAGGCTTAGTAGTACCGTTGAACGCTTCTTTACCATCTACTGTAATGATCAAAGGATAAGTTCTGGAACGGAAATTATTTAGCTTCAGCGCAATCTCATCTACTGTTGCCGCTTCCGCGAGTTCATATTCAATCCATGCGGTATTGAGTTTACCATCGTTTACCCAGTCGCTTAATTCATTATCATCATAGCTCTGTCCCGCCTTTTCAGCATTCGCTCCCGCAGTAGCCGACTTCACACTCAATGCCTTGCGGCTTACGGTGTAAGAAGCTGTTGCCGGCGTAGCGCCCCGGGTTAATACAGATGGGAGGCCTGCTGCAGGTAATACATCACCCAATCCATTTTCTGTTTTAACCGGGCGGGTTGTTAATTGTATGGATGCTGCATTTAATCCATCAGTCTGGGCTTTTACAGTAATAACACCTGGAGTAGTGGTTGAGCGAACCATAAAACGGTTTACGCCCCCTTCTACCGGGAAACTTTTTGCTAATACATAGTTATCTGGCCCCATCGCCATACCACCCCGCCATTCTCCCGGTCCATCCAACGTATACTGTACCTTATTCAAAGCCGTCGGGCAACGCCGGCCTTTAGCATCCACCACTTCTACTTCAACAATAGAAACATCATTACCATCAGCCAGGAAGGGCGTTGGGCGTTTAATTTCTGCCAGGCGCAGCCCTACCGGATCTCCAGCAGTTTCCAGCTGCGCAGTACATACCTGCTTATTATTTTTATCGTAGCCAACAGCGGTAATCGTGCCGGGTTTCCACGCTACATTTTTAAAAGTAAAGATGAAACCATCGCTCAATGCGCCATAACCTAATGATTTACCATTCACTTTCAGTTCCACCTTTGCTGCAGAGGAAATCACATACATATCTTTCGTTACACCCGGCTTATAATTCCAATGCCCTACAATATGCGCACGATAGCTTTCAGGCACTACCCATCCGTCCCACATCACTTCGTGTGCATAATAGTTCTGCTTTTTAATACGCATGGCGTCTACCTCGCCGCTGCGACGATAATTCTCCTCACCGCGATGATGGGTGTTGGTTTCTGACCAAACAATGTTAACGCCCCCGCTGCTCACTCTTTTACCTGTACCCGGACGTTCTTTCCAGAACTCATTCCAGCGTTTTACATTTTCCAGGGCATGGCTCTCCATATTCCTGTTGTAAGTGGCAGCACTTTGTCCGTTATGTAAGGGCCCTTCGCCATCCTTATGAAAAGGCGGCGTCCATTCGTCCCAGTATTTACGGGAGCCTTCATCACGGGAGTATTCCATCGCCCACATGGGTATATGCGCGCTTTTATTAGTGTAGAGCATTTCTCCGCCGTACTCGGCTACTTTACTATCCAGCATTTCACGGCTGCCAATCGCCCTTCCGCCGTAAGGATCCAGGCGATCACGCAGCGCTTTCATCTGCATCATATGCGCCTCGCTAATGCTTTCATTACCGCATTCATAAAAAATAATACTCGGGTTATTACGATTGTAAATAATGGCATCATGCATTACCGCTACCCGCTGATCCCAACGGGTTCCTTCCACATCTTTTTCTGCATCACCTGCAGGCATGGCCTGTATCAGCCCTACTCTGTCGCAGCTTTCCACATCCTGTTTAGAGGGAGCAATATGCATCCAACGCACCAGGTTACCGCCACTTTCTACCATCAGGCCATTACTGTAATCGCTCATCCAGGCCGGAACCGAAGTACCTAAAGCAGGCCATTCGTTGGAAGTTCTTTGCGCATAGCCGTGCACCATCATTACGCGATCATTGAGAAAAATCATCCCGTCTTTAAAAGCAGTTTTCCGGAAGCCGGTTTTGGTAGTCACCACATCCACCGGCTGATCGTTTACCAGCAACGAAGTTTTTACCTCGTATAAATAGCCATATCCCCAGCTCCAGAAATTAAGTCCTGCCACGCGCGACTTAGCACTCAATGTTTTTGTTTCGCCAGGCTGTATTGTTATATTCTCCCCTGTAAAAGATTTTATTGTTTTTCCATTCAGGTCAACCAGGTCTACTTTATAGCCCACCTGTTGCGCCTGCTGTGTTTCATTTTTTATTTCAGAAGCCGCGTTGATGGTTGCTGTTTTTCCTTTGATATCAAAATCACTCGCATAAATATATACGCCTGTAGTTTTAAGGTTAGAATACAATGGCAGCGTTTGATACAACCTGGGCGTAATGTGTAAAAACACATTGCGGATGATGCCCCCATAGTTGGCATTAAAGTTCTTATCCTCCCATTGGTATTTACTGTTGGTAGTTCTTTCGCGATAGTTCCAGTCATTATCGATTCGCGCCGCAATAATATTTTCCTGCCCGTCAAAATGCACCAGGTCGGTGATATCAAATCCAAAAGCGGTTACGCCATTTTCATGAAAGCCAATCGCTTTGCCATTTATATAAAAGTCACCACCCTGGCGTATGCCCTCAAATTCAATAAACACTTTTTGTCCTTTGGATGATACCGGCAATTTAAAATGCTTCCGGTACCAAACAATACCCGTAGACAGATCGACAATATCTTTCTTAAAAGCATCGTCTTCGTTCCAGGCAGCAGGTAGCGTTACTTTTTTCCAGTCGCCATCCTTATAGCCCGGTTCTTTGGCTTCTGGTATATCCGCCAATTTGAAAAGCCAGTCGCTATTGAAATTGTATTTACGTTGCGGTACCGGCTCTTTTGCCATGGCAAAGCTGCTCCATAACACCAGTAATAAACAGGAAATGCTACTTACTATTATTTCCCGGTTTAACCGCTTGTATTG
Source organism: Niabella sp. (assembly GCA_039593785.1). GTDB lineage: Bacteria > Bacteroidota > Bacteroidia > Chitinophagales > Chitinophagaceae > Niabella. Next base: position 5,020 of record JBCNOR010000014.1, read on the forward strand.
TAAGAATTTCATACTAATCGTTTCAATCGTTCTTTGTTGGTTGCTATATAAATGACCGAAACGAAAATAGAAGAGTTTGATTATTTATTATCCTGCTGCATCCTGCTCTGGTCTGCTGTATTTCGCATTTTTATTCCATTTATTTGCATTCTTTCATTTTCAATCGTTTGAAATGGATAGAAGCATTAACCCACCTGGCAGGTAATTAATTTACAACTTAATAATTTCTACATTACGGGCCAGGGTTTTAAAACGAGTATGATCATCCTGCTCTACAGTAATAGTAATATGGCCGGTTTTGCTGGTATGGATATCACGCACTCTTCCTTGTTTTCCTTTATGAGTGCCGCTTAATACTTTGCAATAGTCGCCGTCTTTCAAAGATATATTGTTATAGTCCATATTATTTATTCGTTGGGATCATTATCCTTTTTTAACTCTATCAACTATAAAGTTCCTGATAATTATTCAGCCCAACACAAATAGTTCAACTCGATCACTTATTCATTTTTGGCTACAACAAAAGCCGATCTGGCTACATTGACATGGATGACAGGTCAGAACTTTGTGTCAACAAAAATCAAAGAAAATGAAGATCATTATTACAGGTTCTTTAGGCAATATCAGCAAACCTCTTGTACAGGAATTAACAGCAAAGGGCCATACCCTTCGTGTTATCAGCAGCAACCCTCAAAAACAGGAAGCCATTCACGACCTGGGAGCCGAAGCCGCTATCGGTTCTTTGTCAGATACTGATTTCTTAACCCATACTCTTACAGGAGCTGACGCCGTATACTGTATGGTACCCCCGAATTATGCCCACCCCGATCAAATGGCTTATTACCAGGAAACAGGAACATCGTATAGGCAGGCAATACTACAGACAGGGGTTCGGCGAGTTGTTTGCCTGAGTAGCTACGGCGCTCATCTTGCATCAGGCACCGGCTTTATAAGAGGCTCGTATTTTGTAGAGCAGACATTGAATACCATCCCTGATATTTTACTAACTCATGTGCGTCCCACATTTTTCTATTATAATTTATTGGGCTTTATTGACATGATCAAAACAGCCGGGTTTATGGGATCGGTTTATGGCGGTGATGACCGGTTAACCATGGTATCTCCCCAGGATATCGCAACAGCAATAGCTGAAGAACTGGTAAAAACCAAAGATATTGAAGCTGTTCGTTATGTGGCAAGTGATGACCTTACCTGCAGTGAAGCAGCAGCTATACTAGGTAACGCTATTGGCAAACCTGACCTGGAATGGAAGACATTGCCTAAAAAGATTGTATTTGATACCTTAGTAGCCCGCGGCATGACCGAAGAATCGGCCGGGAAATATATAGAACTGGGAATGGCCATTCATACCGGGAAACTCAGAGCGGACTACGATATACATCCACCCCTATTGGGAAAAGTTAGCCTGAAAGCTTACGCAGCTGAATTTGCAAAAGCTTTTAACAGCTAATTATTACATTTAATACATGAAAAGACAATCGCCCCAGCGGATCAAAACCATTAGCCAATTTCATGAATTAAGGAATTTGCCGCAACCTGAGCATCCATTGATCAGCGTAGTTGACTATAGTTTGATTCAACCGAACGAGAATTATAACTCCTTTATACAGGATTTTTACTCCATCTCATTGAAAAGAACTACGAATGCCAAAATATTATACGGCCAGCAGCAATATGATTTCGATTCGGGTGTATTATTCTTCCTGGCGCCTAACCAGCTTTTCAGTATTCAGCACAATAGCACAGCTACTCCGCAACACACGGGGTGGCTGCTGTTAATTCATCCCGACTTTCTTTGGAACACTTCTTTAGCCAGTGCAATAAAAAAGTATGCTTACTTTGATTATGCCGTGAATGAAGCTTTGTTCCTTTCTGAAAAAGAGGAGGAAACCTTAAATGATATCATAGGGCATATCCGCCACGAATACCATGCGAACCTGGATCAGTTTAGCCAAAGTATTATCATCTCGCAATTAGAAACCCTGTTGAACTACTCAGAGCGGTTTTATCAAAGACAATTTTTAACCCGCAAGATCAGCAATCACCAGGTTTTAGACCGGCTGAACCAGCTACTGCGGGATTATTTTGAAGGTGACGCGATCCTGGAGAAAGGCCTGCCTACTGTTCATTATGTGGCCGAACAATTGAATATTTCTGCCAGCTACCTGGGTTCTTTACTAAAGTCGCTTACTGGTATGCATACCCAACAGCATATTCATGAAAAGCTGATTGAAAAAGCAAAAGAAGAACTATCTACTTCTTCCTTATCTGTCAGCGAGATTGCGTATAGATTAGGCTTCGAGCATTCACAATCTTTTAGCAAGCTATTTAAAAATAAGACGCGTGTAACGCCGCAGGAATTCAGGCAGTCTTTTCACGACAATCAATCGTACTGAAAGAAGTTGCGGTAATATACCTGTAAAATTTATCAGCACCTTGTGTTATTGCTTATTAAACGTCCAAACCAATGCTTTTTCCTTTGTTGCTTTGTAAATAGTAGCGTGCTGCTCCCCGGGTTCATCTGAATAGTGCCATTGAAGACCGCGCAATTTAGCCATTTCCAAAACTCCGGACAGCTTGCGTGTATCATCAGATATATCCTGAGACCCGGCAAACCAAAGCTTTTTACCCGCAGAAAGTTTTGATATATAGCCAGCAGCATGCTTAACAAGGTAGCGATCATTCCACCATAAAGAAGGATCCATTGCTATATACCGGTCAAACATTTCAGGACTCTGCAGGAACGTCTCTATCACAAAAAGGCCGGCCAACGACTCGCCCATAATACTTCTTTCCCTTTTGACGCGGTATCTTTTACTGATTTCCGGAAAAAGCTCTTCTTTTATAAAAGACCTGAACACTGTCGAACCGCCTACTACCGGCGCGATCTCTTTATCCTTTTTTATTTCGGTTGGCCCCGTAAGATCTCTGCGCCGTTGTGTATTTTCAATACCCACCAATATTACCGGTGGTATTTTGTTGGCAGCAACCAGATCTGAAACCGTTTGAGCAATATGCGGAAAATCCTCAGCGATACCACCATCTGCCATATACAAAACGGCAAAAGAATCGTTAGCTATGGAATACCCGGGTGGTGTCCAAACGTTGATGGTCCTGGTCTCCTTTAATTTTTTTGATTCGATTGTAAATGTTTTATGTACAGTCACAGAATCCTGCTGTGCTAAAGTATCAGGACAATTTACAATAATGCCTATCAGCAATAATAAACAACAGTAAACAGACTTCATATCCTTTTGGTTCTTACAGATAAATGAAATAAACATACATTAATTATTTCATATCTATAATAACATTGTAGTGTAATACCAATTCCTAATATGCTGCAGCTTACTCTACTATAGTTCTGAATGTCAGATTTACCCTTGGTTTCATTACTTTTTTACTGGGGGGAAGCCGGTGCCACCAAAAAGTTTGTGTGGTGTCTTTCATCATCAATAAGCTGCCATGCTCTAAAAGCAATTCTACCTTTTCTTTCGTTTGTTTATGCTTGAAAGCAAATTTCCGTTCTGCGCCAAAGCTTAGGGAAGCTATCGCTCCATCTTTTTTAAGGTCGGTTTCCGCATCGCTATGCCAGGCCATGCCTTCTTCTCCACTATGATAGAGATTAAGGAGACAGGAATTAAAGGTTTCACCAGTCTTATTTTCAATCAGGGCTTTTAATGCGATCAACGCTTCGGTCCAGGGCAAAGCCTGTTTAGTAGTATTAGAGTAGGTGTACTCGTAAGGCTTATTGCCGTACCAGGCCACTTTTCTTTTGGTGATGATCTTTTTGCCAAAAATAACGGCTTCATCATTTCGCCATTCAATTGTATTTAATAATTGTTCCAGGTAAAAATCTGCCTCTTTTTTCGACAATAGTTTACCATAATAATTGACTGTTCCATCGTAGGGAAGCCAGTTCTTATCCTGATCGATCGTTTGATTAAAGAGATCCATTTTTCCATTTTTTGTAGGCCGCTTTCATGCAATGTCCGCAAGGGCGGTAACCGTTTAGCAAAGCTTCCTCTTCGGAGTAGAAGAATACCCTGTTTGTTCTTTTCATTCTTTTGCCGGAAGCACAGTTTAATACGCCATACACTTTAAGTTGTTGATGGCCTCCCCAACCTATCTTTCCACTTCGTATCCGGCTCCTCAGCGCCCTATCTGAAATAGCAACATGCTGTATCATACGTTAATTTAACGCATCATGAAAAATAATACCCAGGGTATGGCGCTCCCCGGTTTTCACTTCGCTTACGCCATGTTTCATATTTACCCGGTAATAGCCTTTTGTCCCTTTTTCCGGCTTAAAGTTAGTAGTAAATATAACCGCGTCTCCTTTAAGGGGCTGAAGAACAATTGCCTTAGACTGCGCCCTTGGCACCTGCTGGGTTAACACGAATTCACCACCGGTAAAATCTGTACCCGGTTCGTTCAGCATCAATACCACCTGGATCGGAAAATAAATAGCCCCGTACAGGTCCTGGTGCAAGGTATTAAATCCTCCTGCTCCATATTTCAAAACTAAAACAGTGGCTTTGTCCTGCCCATTAACATGACATTGCTGCAATAGTTCTGCATGCTTTAGAGGGAACTGTGTTTCTATATTGAGCGCTTTAAACCAGGTATTGGCAATGACAGCCAGATGGGGGTATATTGCTGATCTGACACGATCTATTAACTCCGGCAACGGATAATTGAAATATTTATACTCACCCAAACCAAAACGATAGCGCTCCATTACCACCGTTTTGCGATACAAACCGGTACGGTTATAACCGGCTTTCAGCTCCTCGCATTGCGCTTCGGACAATAGTCGGGGAACGATCGCATAACCCTTATGGTGCATAGCTTCTGTAATCGCCGGCCATTCTGTTGCTGTTATTTTCTGTTCAATTGTTTTCATGTTTATTTCATAGTGTTTCAATATAAGATTGTGTTTGCGCACCCTCCCAGCCAATAATGGCGGCTTTTCTTGTAGGCCCCCACATATAGCCACCAAAGGTTCCTGTTGACTGAATGACGCGGTGACAGGGAATCAAAAAAGCCACCGGATTACTTCCTATTGCAGTACCTACTGCCCTTGAAGCATTCGGGCTACCCATCGCAGCCGCCAGGCTACCGTAGGTGGACAATTTTCCCATCGGGATCTTTAATAAACTTTCCCATACTTTTAACTGAAAAGCCGTTCCTTTCAGGTGCAATTTAACCTGGCTAAGTTTGCTCCAGTCATCCTGGAAAATAAATAAGGCATTCTGTTGTAACAGGTCCAATTTTCTTTCAAACACTGCGTTAGGAAATTTTGCAACGAGGTCCTTTAAAGCTTTCTCTTCGTTATCTTCAAAAGCCATATAACAAACTCCTTTGGATGTGGAGGCTACAATCAATGGACCAAACGGACTTTCTGCAAAACTGTATAAGATGTGCAGGCTCTTACCCCCATTTTTATATTCGGCGGGCGTCATGCCTTCAATATTCACAAAAAGATCATGCAAACGGCTGGTGCTGGACAGGCCGGTTTCAAAAGCGGCGTCAAACAAACTTACCTGGTCTTGTTGAAGCATTTTCTTGGCATGTTCGATGCTGATATATTGTAAAAACTTTTTCGGGCTGGTGCCGGCCCATTCTGTAAACAACCTTTGAAAATGCGCAGGGCTTAGATGTATATTCTTTGCCACTTCGTCCAGGTTCGGCTGTGACTTAAAATTAGCTTTGATATAATCGATTGCTTCCGCAATTCTTTTAAAGTTGATATTTGCCTGTGTGTCCATATTCCTGACTTTTATAATGCAAATATCTATAGTTACCGGCAGTTGTAAAATCCGGAATATGCTAAATATTAAAGCAAGAAACAGACAGGCCAACATTTTAAAAATCTCATACTCCATCACTCTATTTAGGGACCTCGCTCAACCTGCAGATGTTTACTTTTGTGTTGCTTTTACCAACTTTTAATAACACTATATGTCAGCATTAAAATGCCTGTTACTAAACGCCTTACTTTCCGGCAGCATTAACGCCCTGGCGCAAAATAATATAACCCAAAGCCAACTACAGCAAGCTATCAGGCAATTGGATGGGGCACATGCCACAGCTATATTTAAAGGAGACTCACTGGCGTTGGATAGCCTTATGGATGATGAGGTAACGGTGAACCACCCCACCAATCGCATTGTTAAAGAAAAGAATGAATTACTTAGCCTGATCCGGCAGGGAATAATACGTTATACTACATTTGAGAGGACACCCGAGCTATTCCTGTTTTATGAAAACACAGTGATAGTAATGGGCAGCGAACAGGTAACACCAGCCCCCGGGGCGCCCAATGCAGGAAAGCTGATACATCGCCGGTATACCAATATATGGATGAATAAAAACGGGAAATGGCGACTGGTAGCAAGGCATGCGAATAATGCCTGTGAAAGGTTATAACACCGGATGTAATATCACCCTTTTTTGATCCGGCAACAGGCTTCGGCTTACCCGGTTATATGCGGGCAAGCCGGCAACCTGTTTATAATTCCTGATCGTTCACCACTACATTATCCAGGTTAAAGTTTTCGATATACGCTTTATGTATGGCAGGATTTTTAGCAGCGTTAATTTTTAAATCCTTAAATATGAAATTGGTCAGTTTATACTGTTCGGAATTGCTTACATTAAATACATTGTCACAGTCCAGCTTCAGGTTTTTCATGACAATGTGATTAGCATAAGACATTTTGATATCCTTCTCTCCTTTCAGGTCAAAAAATTGTGTCCAGGGTTGGATGTAAAGCATATTGGTTACGCTGCCTTTAATATCCTCCACGGTTACATACTCGTATAGCTGAGGCGTATCAGGGCGCATTTTCAACCATAATAATCTCTGGGCATGGTCTATTTTAATACGACGTAAAATGATGTTCCGGTTATGAACAGCTTCGCTGCCGAAAGTTAGTGCGCCATGGCAGAAACCGTAAGTATTATCTTCAATAATAACATTGAAGTTGCCGCCGTTATTGGGTTCTTTATCTGCCTGCGGACCTTTGCCGCCTTTTAATGCTACTGCATCATCGTTTACCGACATGTAGCAATTTTTGATCAGCACATTTTTACAGACATCCAGATCTATGGCATCAGAGCTGGGTGCTTTTACCGGCGCAGCAGGTGCATAGATATACAGGTTCAGTAATTTCAGGTTCTCACATTTGTAATAGTGTGAGGTCCAGAAAGGAGAATTGATCAGCCGTATGCCGGATACCTGCACATCTTTGCTGTTGGATACATACAGGAGGCGGGGCCGCATCTCATCTTTATTGGTACATTGGGGATTCCAGCTACGACGCAACCAAAAAGCCTTCCAGTAGCGCAGGCCGTTACCGTTCAGCGTGCCCTTCCCTGAAATAGTAAACCCGTCTACTCCGTCGGCATTAACAAGCGCTGGAAAATATTTACAGGTTTCCCCCTCAATACGGGTAGTCAACACTTTAAAATCACTGATATCATCACTGGCTTTCAAGGTAGCGGCCTCTTCGAGGTGCAGATGCGTGCCTGGTTTAAAAAACAGGTTACCGCTTAAGAAAACACCACGCGGAATGATGATCACGCCACCACCGGCTGCAGCGGCTTTATCAATGACGGCCTGTATCGCCTGGGTCTGCACCAGGTTACTATCTATCTTCACACCGTGGGCCGTAATACGATACTGTTTTCCCAGTTTCTTTATATCAGTTAGCTCATTTTGCCTGAACCAGTCAGGGATGGGCGTACCATCGGGGAAAAGGTCCTGGGCTGTTAACTGAGCACTGAAAGCTACTATAAATAAGATAACCAGTTTTATACTTTTATACTTCATAATCGACCAAAAATAAGCAGTTAGTTTTAGTATAAATAATGATATAAGCCACGAATTCCAGCGTTCCTTGTAGGATTGATTTATTGTTACAACTAAATATTACTTAACCGCAAGGACGGGAAGACGCCAGGAATTTAAAAATAATGAATTGTTGTACAGAATACACAGATATATTAACGCGTTTTGTATTAATCAATACATCTGCTATTGTAAATTGAATGCAAAATTATTGGCTACGGTTCCTGTATACAGAAAAACAGAATTTGTGTCTGTCAACTCCTCAATTGCAATTACAATCAGGTAAATCAAGCTTAATATAATAACCGGGATTATAAGGAGGGATACCGCCATCCTTAGTTTTTAGACCCACGTACTTCACATTGGATGTGGCGCATCTTACCATTGGGTTAATAGAGTAAATTTCAGCCAGGTCAATATCAGCAAAATAAGTGTATATATAAATGGGCAGATCATCATCATATTTAAATTCACTCACTCCTCCCGGAAAGGTCGTTACATAAGATGCTGCAGAAAAGGTAGGTGTAGTTACACCAGGATCCCAGTATTCTAGAGCATTCTCCTCGTGATATTCAAAATCAAAGTCCTGCGGAACAACATAAGGTATGGTACAATTATAATCAGCATAAGCACAAACATACATATCTGTTTTTTGACTAGACGTGAAAGACCCACCGCCCCATTGGGAATAATCGTTAGTACCATCGCGCAATTCAATTCTCAGATAAAAAGGTGGATCATCCACCTTTGACTTGGTTTTAGAAACAGAAAGGAACGAGGTCAAGACAATAAAAGCCAGTAAAATAGTGCAGCTTGTTAGCAACCCCAAAAGTGTTTTTTTCATAATTGATTTATTAGAGGTGATTAAATACGGAACATTGAATCTGCAGAAATTCTAATAATATACGTCTTGCTATTGTTAAAACAAATAGCAATAACTGCTGTCATTCCAGTTAAACACAGACCTGAGGCGAGCCCCATTTTCCCGGCACTATACATATCGAGTTATTTTTTTTCCTTAAGCCATAGCCCAGCCATACAATATTACCATCCAACCATCACCTGTCATAGATCACCTCTACCCATCACAACTTAAACGGCAAATACCATCCATCACGGTTCATCAGCTTAGCCCTTACTTCATCCGCTTTTGGATTACCGGCTTTTTGAAGCTTCTCGTATACCTTATCTGCCAGGAAGGCAGGATCATTACGCCTGCGGGCAATGCGGGTCAGATCGCTCCAGCGTTCACCTTCAAACGCCAGCTCGGCCGAAGCTTCTTCAATTAATTTGTTTTCCAGCAAAACAGGGTCTACATCATAACCTGTCATTACCGTGCCGGCACCCGCCGGAGCCGGGCCATAAGTGATGCCCGTCAATTGAAGAATAGGCATACCCGCTCTGCCCCGGATACCCGAATTACGATACCATTTCCCTCTTGTCACACCGTCTCTTGCATCAAAGTAATAGGGGGAAGTGGTGGGGTAATTAATTCTGTTTGCTCCAAAACCCTGGTGCGAAATTTCTGACTCCAATTCAAAAAAGTTAGCAGGTATTTTGCTTCCGCCCGAGGAGAAGGCCCCATAGTAAAAAGTATTCATAATACCGCTGTTCAGCAGTGCAAATGCCACCCGCCCATGCCCGTCGCGGTTGGCGGCCTCCGCAAAACGAAGATGAGCCTGTGCTGCCCTGAAGATGTTCCATTGCCCGCCTTTATTCAATAAGGTTAAGGGAGCTGATGCATTATCTGTAAGCTTAGTAATAACCGGGTCACTGCCGCTCATCTCGTAAGATAGCTTCCCTCTTCCATCCCAGGGAATACCGGCAATGTTGGTTTGGGCATTCCAATAATCCATTATTTTTTGAGAAGGCTTTATTTTATAGCTCCCGGTTTTGGATACTAAATCTACAAAAGGGTTCCCTGGTGCAAAAGAATTGCTGTAAGGAATCGACCAGTTCCACTCGAATGACCATGCCATAACCGTATTCGCTAAAGCAAACATGCTCCGCCACGAGTTAGCATCATCGGTTAATGAATTAATTAATGAAGACCCCTCCTGCGATCTTGCGTACCTGACCGGAAATTCCCAGCCGCCGCTGATGCGGTTCTCATTCACATCGTATTCAATGCGGGGTGCGCCCTCATCCATGGCTGAAAGAATTTTTTTATACCAATATGCGGCCTGATAGTAATCACCTTTCCATAAATACAACTCACCGAGCACATGAGGCTTGTTGATGAATATTTTATCGGTTTTACTTCCATCCACTGTAAAAACCAAAGAAGTGCCTACCGGATAAGCGAAATATTCGAGATAAGGCAGGTCTTTCGTATCGCTGATCAGCTGGTCTATCAACTGATCGAAGGGCTTTTTCGGAACGTTGTTTAAAGCGGCAATATCTTTTACCGTTTCCACCGCTTCAGTAATATAGGGCACTGCTCCATAATGTATACCCAATTGCAGATAAAGCCATGTACGCAGCACGGCAATATCCGAATAGCGCTGCGCAAACTCCTGCTGGCTTAGCTTACCCTGGTCGCCCATTATTTTAAAATTTTTCAGTGCATCGTTACAGTTAAAAATCACCTTGTAAAAAGCAGTAGGGTCCGTATATGGATTATCCACGGTTACTTCATGATTATTGATCTGCTGCAACCAGGGATCGGCATTCCGGGTAACATCAACCAGGTCGGCTCTCAGTTCATTTAATAATATATATCTTTCGCCCAGGCCAGCAACCTGGCCATAAATACCCAATACAGCCGCATCAGCATCGGCAAGGGTATTGTACATCATCGACTTGTCTAACTTATCTTCCGGTAGTGTTTCCAGTGCTTTTTTGCAGGAAACAAAAGAAAAAACCAGCATCAATATACCCGGTAATAAAAAATATTTATATGAGCGTTTCATGCGTGTACTTTTAGTTTTAATTTTTGCCGGATGGAATGCCTTTTCAAGACATTCTTATGGATTCAATTTCTACACCGGCGGTTTATCATTTTACAGACCCAGACGGATACCTACCTGATATGATTTAAAGATGGGCTCTAACGTAACATCCACGCCCTGGTGAAAAGGATCTGACGACAAGGCAAATTCCGGATCATACCCCAGATACCTGGTAAGCGTAAACAGGTTATTGGCAGTACCATACACCCGTATGTATTTCACCAATTGTTTATTGATATTAAAGTTGTGCTCCAAAGCCAGCTGCCTTAGCCTGAAGTAGGAGCCATCCTCTATCCAGCGATCGGAAAAGCGGGCATTGCCCATCGGGTCGTTGTAGTTAACCCGGGGAACGTCTGTCATCTGCCCTTCAGCTCTCCAGCGTTTTAATAACAGCGGGGTTTGATTATAGAACGTACTGCCCGACTCTAATTGCGCGCGGGTATAATTATAGATCTCGTTGCCTTTACTGAAAGTGAACAGTGCACTTAATGTCCAGTTTTTATAGGCTACAGAATGATTCATTCCTCCAAAAAAATCAGGAACAGGGGAGCCCAGGATATAACGGTCGTTATCATCAATAATACCATCGCCGTTTTTATCCCTGAATTTAGCATCGCCGGCCGAAAAAGGAATTTTATTTCCGGCTATATCGCGTATGCCAAGGCCCGCAGCATTGGCTTCGGCCTGGGTACTATAAACCCCTTCAAATTTATATCCAAAAAAAGAGTTAGCTGCAGCGCCTACCTGGGTTATATAAGTGCCGCCGGCAAATTCCGTGAAAACAGTTTCGGGGATAGCGGTAATTTCATTTTTGTATTTGCCCAGCGTTATGCCTGCATCCCATTTTACACGCCCGTTGGTAATGCGTCCAAAAATATTAAGATCAATACCTGTATTTACCATTGCGCCGTTATTATACAGGTAGTATGCGATGCCTGATACAGAGTTGCCTTTGTTGTACACCAGCATTTCTTTAGTATTGTGCCGGTAGAAGTCTACAGTAATGCTCAGCCGTTCCTTAAAAAAAGAAAGGTCAATACCAGCATTCAGTTTTGTTACATTTTCCCACTGCAGGTATGGGTTGGAAGCGCCCTCACGTACCAGGCCCTGTACCCCTAAAAAATTCTGCGATATATAGTTTTGCCTTGCATTATAATTGCCGATATCATCATTCCCGGTAAGGCCATAACTCAACCTCAGCTTCAGCAGGTTTACTACCTCATTGCTCTTTAAAAAATCTTCGTTGCTTACTATCCAGCCTAGCCCTACTGCGGGAAAAACGCCGTACTTTTTTTGAGCAATGGTTAAGCCCTGTTCTGCTTTATCTCCAAAACGTGATGAGCCATCAATGGCAAGTGATCCGCTTACCAAATACTTATTTTTCAAAGTAAGATTAGCTAAGGCATATCCCGTCAGGTTCACCCACTTACCAATTTGCCCGCCGTACGCCCTTGATGAAGCAGTAGAGTTGCCAATGGTGATTAGCTGGTCGGTAGCCGAATTGTAGCCTAATGCATAATCCTGCTCGGCATCGTGCTTGTGATACCGGAAACCTGCCACAGCCTGTATATTATTGTCATTGCCCAGATAGCGGTCATAGGCCAGCCTTAAATCGTTGGATATAGCATAATACCGCGCCACCTGGGTTCCTAACCTGCTGTACACTTCTGTATTATTTACCGTATCCTTCGCCACTCCTTTTTTGGGAATAAAGAAATCTTCCTGCGCCTTATCATAAGTAACAGCGGTAAGATTACTGATATTAAACGAGTTGTTCAGGCGGTAATTGAAAACTACCGAACCCAGGAAACGGTAGGCTTTTTTATTATTAAGGCCGTTGTGAATAAGCTGCATAGGATTGGAGAAACCAAAATAGTCAGCATCGGCATAGTTAGGAGAGATCTTTCCATCAGCCGACACTTCATTCGGATGCAGCAACGGTGATTTAATAAGCCCCAGAAAAACAGGGTTTGTTAAGGCCGACAGTCCCTGGTCCTTTAACGTTTGTGTGCCATAACCCAGGGAAATATTGGTTTGGGCCGTCAGCTTTTCGGTAAGATTCATATCACCATTAAAACGCGCGGTGTACCTTGACTGGCTGGTATTGTCAATAACACCTTTATCGTTATTATACCCGATCGAAAGGGCGTACTTAGCAATATTGTCGCCGCCGGTAACCCTTAAAAAAAGGTTCCGGTCCACCGTGTTCTTCAGCACCTCTTTCTGCCAGCTGGTATTATTATGATAGGCTGCGTACCCAGCAAACGACTTATTATCATTGTTAAAAGGCATGGCCGCAATCTCATCGCCTGAATAAGGTGAGGTAGCCAGTACGTCGTTCAGATAACTTCTGTAATCATAGGCATCCATTACAGGCATTGTTTTGGGTGCGATATTGAAGCCTGAGCTCGCCTGCAGATCAATGCGGGTGGCCAGCTCTTTGGTATGATTGGTATTAATTACAATAACCCCGTTGGAAGCGCGTGCTCCGTATATGGAAGCGGCCATAGCGTCTTTCAACACAGTTATATCCTGTATATCACGCACATCTATATGCTGAAGCGGGTTATTCTCATGACCACTTGTAATAGAAGGATTTAATATTTCAGCATTGTACACCACTCCATCGACGATATATAAAGGCTGGTTGTTGCCATACAAAGAACTAAAATTCCGTATCAGCACATTTGCTCCTATCGACGGCGTGCCCGATTTCCGGGTTACGGACAACCCCGAAAACCTGCCCTGCATGTAGCTGTCAGGTGTTTCTGAGTTATGCTCCCAGGCATTCATATCCATTCGCTCAACAGCTCCTGTATTTTTAAGAATGCTATTATCGCCAAAAACAGTCCGGGTGGTTTCATAAAGCGAGTGATAGCTGGCCGGGTAAAGCGCTACGACCATAGTTTTCCCGGGAGTTACAGGTACCAGCTTGGAGGTATACCCATCCATCGACACTTCGATAACGGCGTCCTTACTGTTTACAGCAAGATGAAAGCTTCCTGTTGAATCGGTAAGTCTGGCTACTGCTTTGCCATAGCTGACACGGGCGCCCCGCATGGGCTGCTTCGACCCTCCGTTGATCACTTTACCCTCAACCGACATCTCAGTTTTTCCTGCAAGCGTTGGAACCTGGCCCTGCGCATTACTTCCCAGGACCGCGGCTGACACAAGGACAAACCCTGCTCTTATAATAATACTCTTTATCATCATTGGTTTGGTTATTGTATTACGGGAACAAAACGCAGATACTCTATAATTATAGGACCAGTACCGACGCACATTACCAAAAACGGCAGTGCGCCAAATTCATCCTGAACCACTTCACCCAGGTACACTTCATCGTGATTCAGCATTGCAACTGACCAGGGCATAAATGTAGCGCTGACGCCTGTGCTGTTGAACACCGGCTTGTTGTATAAATTAACTTCTGCATCGGATACCGCGGCAGGATTGAAAAAATAAACATTTTGGGTAAATGCCGTTGTTTGCGGATCGCCGGCCAACCCTAAAATACCGCGGCCATATACTTTATAGCGTACCGAGTTAGCAGCCGGTACCCTGTATTTTGCATAAAACGAGGTGACGCTATGCCCATGTATCTCCATATCGTTGTAAACGTTGCCGAGCGTATCTCTTTTGTTCCTGAAATATGTATTGCCTCTTTTATCGTTTTGCCGGTATCCCACCGGTGATGTGCCCGGCACTTTTATTTCTTTGATACGATCGGTAAGCCCGGCAGAAAGCTTTCTTACGCGGTAAACCGTACCATTGCTCGCCTTATAGCGCGCAATAATATCGGCGGGATTTACAGTAAACCTGGTTCCTGAAACAGAAACCAATTCTGTTGGGATGCTACCCAGATTCACTTCTCCCTGCACAATAAAATCTCGTAGCAGCGCCTTTTTGGTAAAAAAAGCGGTAGTGCTGTCGGGTGGAACATTGACGGTCTCATTGTAATGGGTATAGTAGTAAGGTCTTAAAGCATTGTACTCCGCATTAAAATAATCATCATCCACTACAAAATAAGTGATCTTACTTCTTTCAGTGGTCATATGGGTTCTTACTTCGCTTATCCAGTTGCTGTAAATAGCAGTATCGAACAGGGCGACGCTTGAAATCTGGGCCGTTCCGGCAAAATTCAGGGCAGTAAGATTATATACATTCAACAGGGGTTTTAACGGCGTAGCTACCACATGGTATAGGCCATTGGCGGCTACCAGGTTTTTTTGCTGCGCCTGCACCCCATCGAACGTACCCTGCGTAAACTCTACATATTTGTTGCGCAAATTACGTACGCGCAGGGTATCAGTTGACTCGTTTACATTATACACCGAATTTATGATATGATAACCAACAAAGCTTCTGATTACCGAAGTATCGTTAAAGTCATAGCTGGTTTTCACCTGGTCTATAGCCTGGTTAGTGGGCACAATTACCGTAAAGTTTTTAGAAGATTTCAATTCATCAGCATAACCCGATTTATTCAACAGGTCTAAAAATGCCGAATAATCGGAGTTCGTCCCTATCACATCATATAATGTTCGCTGTAATTCCGGGCCAGCAAGGCCTATATGATCATCCCATTTTTGCGAACAGGAGCAATAGCCTATACATAGTAGTATAACAGCCGCCAGGTAAGTTCTTGACAAAATATTCATTCGCATATTTTTTGTTTGCAGCTTCGCTGCGATTATTTTTGAATGGAACGCCTTTCTATACATCCCTGTTTAAAATATTTTGTATGGGCGTTTCATTACTGCGTATTAAATTATTGGGGCCTGTAGAATAGCGCGCCGGCTACCGGATGAAAGCGTGGGTATATCTGCTCTATATCGTCTGCTGGGATAAACTGTATCATATCCAGCCATACTGTATTAGAGGCACAAGCTGTACCCGATACCGTTTTTAACCGGATGATGTGCCGGTCGGTTGTTTCTACATCAATAATACCGGCCAGCCTGCCTACATTGGCAACCGCATCGTTGCCTGTTAAAGGTTTGATCCCTCCTACTACGCCACTGGGGTTGTAATCGCCGGCAGTAGCCATATAACGTTTATACCCCTGCGCCAGCATGAGGTTATCGGCATTGGCCGATCCCATACCGGCAGCATTGCTGGCTACGCCCGATGCTGTCAGGTTCTGGTTAAAAAATACGATATTAGGCAGTATCTGTTCGTTTTCCCTGCCAGGATTAAAAACTACCTGGAAATTAGGCGCACTAGCGTTTTGTGCATAACAAATCCAAACCTTGTACCGTCCTTTTACCAGGTAAGGCGTTTTGAGGTCAAAATATTTGACGCGGTTGGCATTGTTGGTACAAACAGAAAGGTTCAGCCAATCGCCATTGGCATAAGGCCTTGTAAGCCCCAGAGAGGTTGTATAATTATATGCATTACTACCGATGGTGATAACCGTATAGTTCTCAAACGAGATAGAACTGGCAATAGACGCACCGTTTTCTACTAATGGCTTATTGGCATTGCGATAGGAAGCACCCAGCGCGGTTAACAGTTCAGGTGAAGTGGCCATCCTTGCTGTAGTCCATCAGGTCGTTGCCCTGGGTGCCTTCCATCAGGAAGGTT
>JBCNOR010000140.1:0-10101 GCA_039593785.1 Niabella sp.
TAACAAACCGAACTATAAATAAATGTTGTATAGTATGTGATGTCTGAAAAAGACCTACACCTGCAACAATTTTTCTAACTAAAATACAAACTGTAAAACCGGATCAATACTCCAGATAAAAGAATGATTGCGTTAATATTAGCATCAGGGATTTACAGTTTTTTTTGGTCCCTTGATAATTTTCTCCTAATACTATCTCTAAAAACTGTAAATGCGGGCTTTATCCCTATTTTTGCGAGCGTTATAAACTAAATTTTCAGATGAATTTTAAAAAAGTAAACAACATCACCGGCTGGCTGGTTTTTTTGGTAGCCACGCTTACCTACACACTAAGCAGAGAAGCCAGAGGCTCTTTATGGGATTGCGGTGAATTTGTAGCCTGTGCCTTTAAATTAGGAATGCCCCACCCTCCCGGAGCGCCCTTGTTTACTTTATTGGGAAGATTTTTCATTGTCTTATTTGGAGATAACCCGCAAACTGCAGGTAATGCGGTAAACTTTATGAGCGCCCTGGCAAGTGCGGGCACTATTCTGTTCCTGTTCTGGACGATCACCCATTTTGCACGTAAAATGTTTGTAAAAGCGGGTGAAGCGCTTAACCAGCAACAAATGATCACTGTTATGGGAGCCGGTGTAGTAGGTGCGCTCGCCTATACCTTCTCCGACTCTTTCTGGTATAGTGCCGTAGAGGGTGAAGTGTATGCCCTGTCCTCTTTCTTTACCGCTTTTGTATTCTGGATCATGTTGAAATGGGAGCATGCAGACGAGTATGCAGGTGACAACGAAACCGGAAGAGTAAGGGCTGATAAGTGGATTATATTTCTCTTTTTTATGATGGGGCTTTCCATTGGTGTTCACTTATTAAACCTATTAACCATACCTGCGATTGTAATGATCTATTACTATCGCCGCTATAAGCCTACAACTAAAGGAGCTATTATCGCCTTTTTAATTGGTTGTGTTATTACGGGTATTGTACAGGTAGCCGTAATCCAGTATAGTATGAAAGCAGCCGGCTGGTTTGACATTCTCTTCGTCAATAATTTTGGGCTGCCTTTCTTCTCAGGATTTGCCGCCTACTTTATTATTATAGCGCTTTTAATTGGCTGGGCACTGACTTTTAAAGCCAACGTCTCAAAGGGGAAGATTGTTGCCTGGACCGCCTTGTTCTTTGCATTGGCCTTTTTACCATTTGCCTTCTCGGGCACAATGGCTGCTTTTAAGATCATTTTACTGTTGATTATTGGCGCTGCCCTCGGATATTTCATTAAGACTTCCGCCTTAAAAGTGTTGAAGTTATCACTCTGGTGTTATGCTTTTATGATGCTGGGGTATTTTATGTACTTCACTTCTATGATCCGCAGCCATGCCAACCCAGGTATTGATATGAACAATGTGGACAACCCGATCAACCTGGTGTATTACCTGGGACGCGAGCAGTATGGTAGCGCACCCCTTATTTATGGGCCTCATTTTGCTGCGGATGTGGAAAGAGACGAAAGCGGATATCCTGTGGTCGACTACGGTGAAATGCAGTATTCAAAAGGAAAAGACAAATATATCCCTACCGGAAGAAAGAGAGAATACGTCTATCAAAGCAGTGATAAGATGCTTTTCCCACGTATCTGGGATTCCAGCAACGATCAAAACCATGCACAGTTTTACGCGGATTGGCTGAATATAGGCCAGCAACAAGACCCTAACACCGGGCAAACCCGCTACGACGCACCCACATACGGACAAAACATCAACTGGTTCCTTACCTACCAGACTGACTTTCTTTTCATGCGTTATTTTATGTGGAATTTCGCGGGACGTCAGAACGATTTACAGGGATTTGGCAACAAAAGAGATGGTAACTGGATATCGGGTATCAGCCTGATGGACAATGCCCGCCTGGGCGACCAAAGCAAAATGCCGGATAGCTTAAAAGCCAATAAAGCTAATAATAAGTTGTTCATGTTACCACTTATTCTGGGTGTATTAGGGTTTGTGTTCCAGCTTTTGAGAAATAAAAACGACTTTATTATTACCGCCATCCTTTTCTTCTTCCTGGGCGAAGCCATTGTATTGTACCTGAATGCGCCTGGTAATATGCCGAGAGAAAGGGATTATGTGTTTGTAGGCGCCATGTATGTATTTGCTATCTGGATCGGTATTTCTGTATTGGCATTTGTACGCCTGGCCATGGAAAAAACAGACAAGGAGCTATTTAAAAAAGTATTGATATACGGGGCCACCGTTACCTTTCTTGTTACCATCATCAGCAGTCTTACAGGGTCTGCCAGCGGAGCAATAATGGCAAGTTTGGTGGCAGCCATTTTGTTTGTTGCGGTGGTAGCTGCTGTTACTTATATCGTAAAAGCAGCTTCCGGCAAAGGCAGCAATCTAAAAATGGCGGGTATCACTGCCGGTGCTATTTGTTTGCTGGTACCGGTATTAATGGCACAACAAGAGTGGGATGATCATGACCGCAGCCAGAAAACCCTGGCCCCCGACCTTGCTAAAGATTACCTGGAGAGCTGCGCGCCTAACGCCATCCTGTTTACATTTGGCGATAACGATACTTATCCGCTTTGGTATGCGCAGGAAGTGGAAGGCATCAGGCCTGATATACGTATTATCAACACCAGCCTGCTCGGTATCGACTGGTATATCAACCAGCTTCGCTACAAGATCAATAAAGCCGATAGTGTGGATGTAATATGGTCTCCCGAACAAATAGAAGGGCATAACCGGGAATATATACGCCTGGGGCAACAGCAGCAGGGACAAACCATCGATGCCAATGCATTTTACCCCTTGTATGATATCATGAAGGATTATTTGGGACAGGAAGTTAAAGACGAAGATGGCAATGACGTGGGACCTAATACCATGCCTTTCAAAAAGTTCTTTGTCCCTGTAGACAAGCAACTGGTATACAAAAATGGTACGGCTACTCCTGCCGACAGTGTTGTAGATCAAATGGCATTTGAAATTCCGTCTGGTGCCATTGCACGCAACGATCTCATTATGCTGAATATTATTGCTACCAACAAATGGCAAAGACCTATTTACTTTACTGCAGCTTATGGCGAATTAGGTTTTGGTCAGCACCTGCGTAAAGACGGGCTTACCTACAGGCTGGTTCCGTTCCTGGCTAAGACGCCTCAGCAAAACTGGGTAACAGACCAGGCCATGAGAGCCATGAGAGCCGGCGGGTCTTCTGTAAAAGACAATAATCTTAAAGCCATTTTTGAGAATCTTCAAAAGTTTGAATTTGGCGGCGCTAATAAAAAAGGTGTGTACTTCGATGAGGTAAACCGTCAATATCTTTTAAATATCAGGAGCATTTTTGCCGAAGCTGCTGGTAACCTTGCGGATGCGGGTAAGGTTGATGAGGCGGTTAAGTTGCTGAACAGAGAGGCAGCAGGTATCAGCCCGGACAACCTGCCTTATGGAATGACAAGCCGTTACAGTCAGCATAATCAAACCGGTATCTTATTAAGTGAAGCTTATTACAAGGCGGGTAAATTAGACCAGGCCCGTAAAATAGCAGAAGATGTTAAAAAAGATATAGCCAGTCAAAGACGCTATTACGAGTATCTTAAAGCTGAAAAACCAGAATATTATGCAGGCCTGGAGCACACCGAAGTAATATTGAACGAAATAATGGGTGAGGTATTAAGCCAGGTGGAACAGCAATATGATCCGCTGAAAAAAGCAGCTAAGAACCCTGCGCAGGAATTAACGCCCGAAGCCCTGTTAAAAGCGGCTGACAGCGCAAAAAAAGCAATGGCTAAAGACTCCGCTAAGTAGAATTAAGAGATCACAATTCATATAAGGCTGTCCATCCGGGCAGCCTTTATTTTTTCTACTCCTGTTTTCCTGTCTCATTGAGGTTCGGGGCAGGACAGACTTTACCGCCAGGACCAAGGCCGCAAAGTTTTTATAAATATCTTTCCTTGCGCCTTAGCGCCGTTGCGGTTAAACATAGAAGTTGTCCCTTTCGCCACTATACTAATCAACAATAAACCATTCAACCGGTAAAATGTTATATTTATATATGCGTGGGTTTCATTTTTCAAAATTTGATAGCAGCCAGGAAGGGAAAACACCCTTTGAGAAGCTTTTAGATATTTTTATGCAATTGCTCACTTACACCAGTGGCGACGTAAGCGAAGCATTAGAATGGCTGAACGAGCTGGACAAACAATACCAGCTTACAGACCAGGATTATGGCATAGGTGATTTTATTGAAGATCTGAAGCAGAAGGGATATATTACCGATGATGAGCAAAGAGGTGAGATAAAGATTACTCCCAAAACCGAACAGGGCATTCGTAAAAAAAGCCTGGAAGAGATTTTTGGCAAGCTGAAAAAGAGCAGGCAGGGAGATCATAAAACCTTCAAGCCAGGTCAGGGCGATGAGATCAACCCGGAAACAAGGCCTTTCCAGTTTGGAGACATGCTGGAGCAGATTGACTTCACCGAGTCGATCCGCAATGCCCAGATCAATCATGGGGTGGACAGCTTTTCACTTCGGGAGGATGACCTCAGTATCCGTGAAACGGATTTCAAGACCCAGACCTCAACAGTGCTGATGATAGACATCTCCCACTCTATGATCCTTTACGGGGAGGACCGTATAACACCCGCTAAGAAGGTAGCAATGGCGCTCAGCGAGCTGATTACTACGCGCTACCCGAAGGACACACTGGATATTGTAGTATTCGGCAATGATGCATGGCCGGTTGAAATTAAAGACCTGCCCTACCTACAGGTAGGCCCCTACCATACCAATACCGTTGCGGGTTTAGAACTGGCAATGGACATCCTGCGGCGGAGAAAAAATCCGAACAAGCAAATATTTATGATCACAGATGGTAAACCTACCTGCCTGAAAATAGGTAAACGCTATTATAAAAATGCTTTCGGGTTAGATAGGAAGGTGATCAACCGTTGTATGAACCTGGCAGCCCAATGCAAGAAAAATAAAATACCTATTACAACTTTTATGATCGCAACCGATCCTTACCTGCAACGCTTTGTGCAGGAATTTACGGAGATGAACCATGGCAAGGCCTACTTTGCATCCCTGGACAATCTGGGAAGCTTTATCTTTAAAGATTTTGAAAGCGGCAAATCGAAGACCGTGATTTAATGATTTTTTGATTAATGGATGTATCAAATTTCAAATACAAAGAGCTGACGGAGCAAATCATCGGAGCTGCAATGCAAGTGCATTCTCATCTTGGAAATGGATTCAAAGAAATCATATATCAACGGGCTTTGGCTATTGAGTTAAATTCATTGCAAATTAAATACAGACAAGAATTTCATGTACCTATTTATTATAAAGGGGAACAAATAGGAAAAGGGCGCGTTGACTTTTTTATTGAAGAAAAAGTAATGCTTGAAATAAAAGCTTTTTTGCAGCTGGAAAATGCTCATCTTCGGCAGGCTAAAAATTACCTGGAAGCTTTTAATTTGCAGGTGGGCTTGCTCATTAATTTTGGAGGCACTAGTCTTGAATTCAAGAGAATTGAAAATTTTAAATTCAAAGAAAATCTCACAAACAACTAAATCTTAAAATCCAACAAATCGTGGTAAATACACTAGGAGAACTGAAAAAATCCGGATACCAATCCAAATCAATAAAAGAAGAAATAAGACAAAACCTTATACAAAAGCTAAAAGAGGGAGCAACTACTTTCCCCGGAATTGTCGGTTACGAAGACTCTGTGGTTCCCGAAACAGAAAGGGCATTATTAAGCAAGCATAATATACTGTTGCTGGGTTTACGTGGACAAGCGAAAACACGTATGGCGCGACAGATGACAGCTTTGCTTGATGAATATATACCCTTCGTTGCCGGCAGCGAGATCAACGATGATCCGCTGAACCCCATATCGAAATATGCAATAGACCTGATCGCCGAAAAAGGAGATGATACTCCTATTGAATGGCTGCACAGAAGCCAGCGCTACGGCGAAAAACTGGCTACTCCCGATGTTAGCGTTGCGGATCTCATTGGTGATATAGACCCCATTAAAGCAGCTAACCTGAAGTTAAGCTTTGCAGATGAACGCGTACTGCATTATGGCATTATCCCGCGTAGCAACAGAAGTATTTTTGTGATTAATGAATTACCAGATCTGCAGGCGCGTATACAGGTTTCCTTATTCAACATCCTGGAAGAAGGCGATATACAGATACGTGGCTTTAAATTGAGAATGCCGCTGGATATACTGTTTATATTCACCGCCAACCCGGAAGACTATACCAACCGGGGTTCTATCGTAACGCCTTTAAAAGACCGCATCCAGAGCCAGATACTGACCCATTATCCTAAAACTTTGGAGCATGCCCTGGATATTACCGAACAGGAGGCTTTTGTGCACGACGACGTAATAGACAAAGTACTGATCAGCGACCTGGTAAAACGACTGATTGAACAGGTGGCATTTGAAGCCCGCAGCAGTGAATTTGTAGATAAGAAAAGCGGGGTGAGTGCGCGTCTTACCATATCGGCCAGGGAAAATGCGGTAAGCGCTGCTGAGAGAAGAGCATTGATCAATGGTGAATCGACCACGCAAGTCTGGATATCTGACCTGGCCGGTATTATCCCCTCCATAACGGGCAAAGTTGAGCTGGTATATGAAGGAGAGCAGGAAGGACCTTACCAGGTAGCTATGAACCTGGTGGATAAAGCTATTCGCTCGCAGTTCGTAAAATATTTTCCCGACCCCGATCAATTGAAAAAAAGGAGAAATACGGGTAAGCCATCTGCTCAACAAAAAGCAGATGAAAATCCCTACCGCTCTATCACCGCCTGGTTCGATAAAGGCAACCAGCTCAACATTCCGTTTAACACTAAAGACGAGCAGAAATTACAGCTATTGTATGCGGTAGATGGCTTACATGCGCTGGTAAAAAAATACTTTCCGGGAGCCAATGATATGCAGTCTGGTTTGCTGATGGAGTTTGTATTACACGGATTAGCCTCCTACTCTGTCATCAGTAAAAAACTGTTTGAAAATAAGATCGAGTTTAAGGACCTGTTTGGAAGTATGATGAATATGGGTAGCGACGACCCCGATGAAGAGCTGGGCTTTGATGATGAAAACTAAGTAGATCTACATCCGGGCCTTTAGTGCCCGACTTATAAATTATCATTACAAAAGGACATCTTTAAATAAGGATGTCCTTTTTTTTGTAGAATGCTCATTAATTAAGCGAGGGATCAGAAAAAGTATCTCCCTGTGTAATATCCCCGGTTTCAAAACCCTTTTTAAACCAGTACATGCGTTGAGCAGATGTTCCGTGGGTAAAGGCATCGGGAACCACCGTCCCACTGCTTTTCTTTTGTAGCCGGTCATCGCCAATGGCATTCGCAGCATTTAAGGCCTCTTCGATGTCACCCTCATCAAGTATATCTTTTGTTTTTTGTGCGTGATGAGCCCAAACCCCGGCCAGGAAATCAGCTTGCAACTCCATTTTCACTGAGTATTTATTAAACGCTGCCTCGCTTAATCTACCACGCAATTGCTGTAATTTTTCGGCTGTGCCATTCAAATTCTGAATATGATGTCCTACCTCATGGGCTATAACGTAGGCCATGGCAAAATCACCTCCGGCTCCCAGGCTGGATTGCATTTCATCATAGAAAGAAAGATCTATATAAAGCTTGCCGTCGCCGGGACAATAAAAGGGTCCGGATGCAGCAGTTCCGTAACCGCAGGCTGTTTCGGTTTCCCCCCAATATAACACCATGCCGGGTTGTGAATAACTTTGACCTTCTTTCGAGAAAAGTGCGCTCCAAACATCCTCAGTTTCGGCCAATACCACTTTGGTAAAAGAGGCTAAATCTTTTTCTTTTTCCTTTCGTTCTTCTACCTGCGCACCAGACGCTTCGTCATTCATTTGAGGCATTACCGGGGGCTCTCCACTGCCGCCTAAAAAATTATAGAGCAAATAAATGATCAGGCCTACCACTCCTCCACCAACGGCCATACCGCCGCCTGACATGCCCCGCCTGTCTTCAACATTTCCGCTTTCGCGTCTTCCTCTCCATTTCATAATAATCGGTTTATATATGACCATTTTAAATTAAAATATCGTGCCATTATATAAACTGTCATTGAAACATCTTCTCCGCTCCCGTCCCGGGAACGAACTTCTGCAGAGAAGGAGGGATTCTTGAGAGTCTTAAAAAAAATAGCTTGTATATGCTGTTTGAGACGGGGCTGGAATGACTCCTACCTCCTATATGCTTTATGTTATTTTATGTCAATCGCAGCAATTACGGGCAGGTGATCGGATAAATCAGTTACAGGTACCCGATGTTGCTTGATACGTTGAAGGTTCTTTTTGCTCACTAAAATATAATCGATCTTTTTAGTAGCCACGGGGGCAGGATAGGTCATTATTTGCCTGGGATCCGTTCCGGTAAAATAAGATTGAAGATATTGTATTTCCGGGGCTTCGGGGGTTGCATTTAAGTCGCCGGTTAGTATTACAGGATACAGATCTGCACCCAGGTAATTCACTGCTTCGCGCGCCTGAACCATGCGGGAAGAATCATCCAGTGCAAAATGAGCCGAAGCAAACCTGATCCTTTTTTTCTTTGGCAAACTGATCAATGCGCTGATCATTGCTGTAGACGGCGTCTTGCCTTGTAATAAGCTCATTCTTTTATTGTCCACCTGTGTAATGGGATAGCGTGATAAAATACCCATTCCGTATGCCCCTCCCTGGTAAGCATAATGCCGCACAAAAGCATAGTACATCCCGGTTATTCGCCCCAACTCTTTCATTTGATCAACACCCTTAGACCTTGTACATACACTATCCACTTCCTGCAAACCAATGATATCGGCACCGGATGCTTTGATAAAGGCGCCCATTGCGGCTAACTGGTCTTTTTCATCTTTATCGGCTCCATGATGAATATTGTAGCTCATCACCGTAATGCTTTGCGCAGGTGCATCAAAGCCATGAAGCAGCAGTATAGAAAAAAGCAGGTATTTTACAGAATGCATATTTTAAGGATTTAGCCATTCAAAATCTTCCGACTTCGGCATCGCATCATAGGTATTCATCACCAGCTCAGGCGGTGTCGCCAGCTTTCTTTTTGCCGTGTCCATCCATGCACCATCCAGGTTCATAATTGCGGCTATAGTGTCACCATTCTTAACAATGGTATGCCTCATCGAAAAGCGGCTGAAGTCTTTCCTGGCTTTTGTAAGCTCTACGTTGATCGTAACCTGGTCTTCCTGTCTTATTTCCCGCCTGAAAACACATTCCTCCCTGAAAAGAACAGGACCGATCTGTAACTCATGCATTTTAGTGGTAGAGAGACCGTGTTCCAATAAAAATTCAATCCGGCAATAAGCGCCCCAGTCGTAGTAAACACTATGACGCAAATGGGCGTTGGCATCCAGATCGGACCATCTTATCTGTAATTGTTTGATAAATGCTGCCATGAATATTCATTTTAAACTTAAAAACTGCGTTTAACAGGGTGCATAACATTTTTTTCTACAGCTCTGCGTTCTTTGCGTAAAAACTTTGCGCCTTGGCGGTAAAAAATATTAAACTCCAAAAAAATGTTATGCACCCCATTTATCAGTTCCGTAACAATGATACGACTATTTTTGCACCTCCCCGAAGGAAAGAGAAGCGGAAGGGGAAACGCCGGACGATAACGAAAACCAGGCGTTTATATAAGTAACAAAAAAATGCAAAAGGAATGAAACAGATCGCAACCATAGTTTTAACAGGTTTAGTGGCAGTTAGTGCTAATGCCCAAACAAAAGCAAAGCCCAAGCCAGCCGCCACGCCTGTCAAAAAAACAATAGCTGCTCCGGCAGTTACAACTCAATCGACGCCTTTAAAAAACCTGGCTGATTCTGCGAGCTATGCCATTGGGCAAAACCTGGCTCAGTCGATCACCAAAGACCTGAAAAACCTGAATAAGCAGGCTTTTATAGAGGCTGTAAAAACCGTATTTGATGGAAAAGAAGCTAAGTTTGGCGAAGCCGATATCCGTTCCATACTCACAGCGTTTTCAAAGGCCGAAGAAGAGAATCAGTCCAAAGCTGTTGTAGAAGAAGGC
>JBCNOR010000141.1:0-10097 GCA_039593785.1 Niabella sp.
GATGTATTTGGTATGGAAACCTTCCTGCCAGGTTCTCAGATTGATGTTAAGCCTGTTACAGATTACGATCAGTTTGTTGGCAAAACAATGGAATTCAAAGTGGTTAAGATCAACGAAACCATTAAGAATGCGGTTGTTTCTCATAAAGCGCTTATCGAAAGCGATATGGAAGCTCAACGTGCTGAGATCATCGGTAAACTGGAAAAAGGTCAGGTATTGGAAGGTACCGTTAAAAACATCACCGACTTTGGTGCATTTATGGACCTGGGCGGCTTAGACGGCTTACTGTATATCACAGATATTTCATGGGGACGTATTTCTCACCCGAACGAGGTGTTGAAAATGGATCAGAAACTGAACGTGGTGGTATTGGATTTCGACGACGAGAAAAAACGTATCAGCCTTGGTTTAAAACAATTAACTCCTCATCCTTGGGATGTATTACCGGCAGATATTGCTGAAGGTAACACTGTAAAAGGTAAAGTTGTTAACATTGAAGATTACGGTGCATTCTTAGAGATCTATCCTGGTGTTGAAGGTTTGGTACACGTAAGTGAAATTACATGGGCTAACACACCTATCAATGCGAAAGACTTCTTCAAATTAGGCGATGAGCATGAAGCGAAGATTGTTACTTTAGATAAAGATACCCGCAAAATGAGCCTTTCTATCAAGCAATTGACAGAAGACCCATGGAACGATATCGAAAGCAGGTTTGCTGAAGGTACCAAGCACGAAGGCGAAGTGAAAAACATCACTAACTATGGTGTATTTGTTGAGCTGGCGCAGGGTATTGGTGGTATGATCCACATCAGCGACTTAAGCTGGTTAAAACGTTTCAACCACCCTGGTGAGTACACTAAAGTGGGCGAAAAAATCGACGTGATCATCTTAGGTATCGATAAAGAAAACCGCAAATTGCAGTTAGGACACAAACAACTGGAAGAAGATCCCTGGAATACCCTTCAGGATACATTTGCTATCGGCACTGTACATGAAGGAACCATCACCCGTAAAGATGACAAAGGCGCTACCATTCAATTGCCTTACGGCTTAGAAGGTTTTGCTCCTAACCGTCACCTTACTACAAAAGATGGCAAATCTTTAGGTTTGGATGAGACTGCAGAGTTTACTGTAATCGAGTTCGATCGCAATGAAAAACGTATTGTAGTATCTCATGCACGTGTATGGGAACAAGAGCAATATGCAGAGCGTGAGGGCGTGAAGAAAGCAGAACGCGCAGAAGCTGAAAAAACCAAGAAAGCAGTAAAAACCATCCAAAGCAAAGTTGAAAAAGCTACTTTGGGTGATTTAGGTGTATTGGCTGATCTGAAAAAGAAAATGGATCAGGAAGCAAATGCAAAACCTGCATCTGACAGCGAAGAAAAAGCATAATCATTTTTCTTTAAATAATAATGCCCCGTCCCGGTAGCGATCAGGACGGGGCATTTTTTTTGCTGCTAGGTTTGCTACAAACAATGATAGCATGAATAAAGTATACTTCCTGATCCTGGTAATGCTCACGGGCTTTCAGTTAAAAAGTCAATCTCAGCAACTGCGGGCGCTTGACGTCAACCTGGAAAATTATGAATATCCCTTTGCCGTATCCTATATCCACCTGTTAAGCCAGCAGCAATCATTAAAGATGGCTTATATGGATGTAAAGCCGGCCCGGCCCAATGGCAAAACAGTAGTGTTGCTGCATGGAAAAAACTTTAACGGGGCTTACTGGAGAGAAACAGCCAAAGCCCTTTCTGATAAGGGTTTCAGGGTAGTGATACCAGACCAGGTAGGTTTTGGTAAGTCGTCGAAGCCGCAATATTTTCAATATACTTTTCAGCAGCTGGCGCAACATACCAAAGCAATATTGGATAGTTTGGGAGTTAAAAGAGCGGCCATACTCGGCCATTCTATGGGCGGCATGCTGGCCACCCGCTTTGCATTGATGTACCCCGAAACAACCTGGAAGCTGATTTTGGAAAACCCAATAGGACTGGAAGATTGGAAATTGAAAGTGCCTTATCAATCGGTGAATGACTGGTACAAGCGGGAACTGAGCCAATCTTACGACAAAATAAAAAATTACCAGCAGAAAAGCTATTATGATAACCAGTGGAAACCGGCCTACGACGAATGGGTGAACCTGTTGGCCGGCTGGACGCTAAGCAAAGACTACTCCCTGATAGCCTGGAATGCGGCACTTACTTATGATATGATCTTTACGCAGCCTGTGGTTTACGAGTTCGATAAAATAAAAGTACCCACCTTGCTGATCATTGGCACCCGCGACCGAACGGCATTAGGGAAAGAACTGGCATCTGTTGCTGACCAAAAAACAATGGGCTTATACAATGAGCTGGGTAAGCAAACGGCAACCCAAATAAAAGGATCCGTGCTGAAAGAATTAGATAATGTGGGTCACCTGCCCCATATTGAAAGTTTCGATAGGTTTATTAAACCACTTTTGGATTTTTTATCAGCTTCTGAATAAACGCTCAATAGCCGTAATTCTTTACAGCAGCGTATTTAATACTACCGGTTAATTCTTACATAGGTTACGATGCCTGCGTCTTCCCAACAAGGCGGAGTGGATATGCGTAGCGTATCGCCGTTTACGCGTATTTGCTCATAATTTCCGGATTCGTACTCTATTGCCAGGTAGTTGCTGGTACTCCATTTACATGCCGTAATGTCCTTTTTTACAATCCTGAAGGTTTCTGAAGATATTGGCTGGGCGCTTTCATAACGGTTTATTCTTCCTCCGGGTTTTAATTCTATGTATGTCCCATTGCCTGGTTCGTAAAAATTTGATCCGCTGGGGTAGAAGCTCACCGACGATCGTATTCCCCAGGTGCCATAAAACTGGCTTGTGTTTATATTGTCTTTTTTACAGGCGCTTGCGAGCATGATGAGGGCAGCTAAGAGTAGAATGTTTTTCATAAATATGTTTTATATAAGACGTAAATGCATGAAAGAATGCAACCCGTAAATAAAAAAACCGGCGCGAGGCCGGTTTTAAAAACTTGTTTTTTTAATAATCTTAGTTGAAATTATATCTTAAACCAAATTGCATATAGTAAGTGGATGTGGTAGTTTGATTAGTTCTGAACGTTTCGCGAATAATATCACCATTTGCTGTACCTACTCTAAAAGTCGGAATTGTTGTTCCGGTAGGGCTAAGTGAGCTTGTATTAGTTGGAGTTAATACGCCATTGTTAGCGATTTTATAAACTCCCCATTTAGAATTAAACAGATTGCCAATATTAAATACATCCCAGAATACTTCCAGTGACTGTTTAATACCTCCAATTCCGTTAAATAATTGCTGCGAAAAATGGAAGTCAAATTGATGTCTCCATGGCATTAAAGCGCCATTTCTTTCAGCTAACTGACCCTTGCGTGATTTCAAATAAGGATCATTTTCTATAAGGTTGAAGAAAATATCTGACTGTTCTTGTGCGGTATAAGCTTTTGTATAACCCGTAGTTCCAGCAGCGATAGGCGCAAAGGTAATTTCACTAGCATCTTTTGGAATGTAAATCAAATCATTTGTTTGGTTATCCCTGTTGAAGTCTGATGTATAATAGTAAGAATACCGGCCTTGATTGGCTCCGGAGTAAAACAAAGTCATAGATGTTTTTAGGTTTCCAATCCAGTTATTGGTGTAGCTTACAGAACCCATTAATCTGTTTGGTAATACGTTATCGGTAAAAGATAAGGATGGGGTATTAGAATTACCTCCATTTTGATAAGGAATAGACCAAAGGTTAAGAATCTGATCGCCAGAACCGTCGCCAAAGTTCTTAGCGCCGCTTCTTGTATAGGCAATCATACCGGAGAAGCCTTTTTCGAACGTTTTGGTCAATTGGAAATTCAAAGACCAATAATTGCCACCTTTGGCATTGTCCATTATAATTGCGTCTAAACCAGTAGGACCTGTGTTGGAAGGTACATAACCAGAAGGCGTAACTGCTAATCTCTGAACATATCTTGTTGCTACCGTTCCCGGATACATATAACGATGATCTGCATATCCAGGAATGTTCATTTGCGTTGGATCAACAATACCTACATTACGTGCAACCACTGCATTGATATCTTTATTATATATACCTTCAATAGTTCCTATTATATTGAATGGTAATTTAACATCGACCCCTAGGCTGGATTTCCATGTGGAAGGAAATTTTAAGTTTGGCGACATAGCAGAAACACTCGTGCCTAAAGTTTTGCCAGCCTCTGGCAGTGGATTGGGAATATAAGCTGCTATATCTGGATTGAATACGCCTGGTGTGTTCGCCTGACCAGACCAGTATTGAGTGATCTGCAACATAGCCGCATCGCCGGATTGTGCCACTATCCACACAAAAGGTATTCTTCCTGTAAATACACCACTTCCTCCGCGTAATACTACCGAGCGGTCCCCTAAGATATCGTAGTTAAAGCCGAATCTTGGTGAGAACATGGGAGTTGTTTTAGGCAATGCACCGGTATTTATACGAGCCCCGTTTGCGAACTGCATTGTATCTACCAATGGATGAGTTTTGATCTCTGCTACATTGGGGTAACTAGGCAATTCGACTCTTAAGCCCGCCGTCAGTCGCAATCTTGAATTCACCGTATATTCATCTTGTATATATAACGATAATTGGTTGAACTTAAAGCTAGGGAAGGCTTGGGAACCATCTGGATTTAATGAATAAGTAATGGCGTAGTTCGAAGGTTTCGCGTTATTCATAAAATCAGCCCATGAGTTGAACACATAGTATCCTGTTCCAAATCTTTGAAAACCGTTTTGAGTTTTACTTGTTTCAAACTGAACTCCTCCTGTAAAATTATTATTTCCCACAATCATATTAGCATCATAGTTAAAAGTATAAGTTTTTACACTTCTAAGATTTCCCAATGTGAAAGGCTCATACCCAAATGTTGTGTAAACCGATGAGCCGTTTAAAATATCAACCAGTGGAAATACGGCGCCAGGAGATCTCCGGGGAGAGTTTTGATTAATGTATGACGCCCTAAAAGATTGATTTAACCGGCCGATTTTACCATTATACTCCAATGTTCCGGTATACAGGTTATCTTGCTGAAAATAGTTAGAGTTAGCAAATGTTAGTGCATTGCTTGAGGCTCTATTATTTGCAGACGAGAATGAAAGCCCAGATCCTGTCGTTGACGTGCTGATAGTAGATGGCGTCTCACTTTCTACCTGAGAGTACCTTAAGTTTATTTTGTGATTTGCAGAGATATTCCAGTCAATTCTACCAAACATTTTCTTATTGTAGCTTTCATTCGAATAACCCTGGAACGGTCCTGTTTCATATCCATATTTATCTCTCAAATAGTTACTGATCATCGTCATTGAGTCAAATGTAGGTCTTGCTACATAGCTAGGGGTGCCACTAGCTCCAAACGGTTGTGCAGAAGACGATGCTACTTTGGATGGTCCGGGATCTGTTTGTTTTAACTGCTCATAGTTTAGGAAAAAGAACAACTTATTTTTGATAATCGGGCCGCCTATACTTGCACCAAATTGCTGAACTTTTAGTGAAGCATAAGGGGCGAATGTATTATCTACTCTAAAACCCTGTTGTTTGTCAGAACGACCAGTATAGAAAGCAGTTCCAAAAAATTCATTGCGACCCGAACGGGTTACTGCATTAACAGCGGCTCCCGTAAAACCACTTTGACGTACATCATAGGGCGTCAAGTTTATTGAAACCTGCTCAATGGCATCCAAAGAGATGGGAGCGCCGCCGCCAGGTACATTTTGACCAATACCAAACTGATTGTTGAAGTTTGCTCCGTCAATTGTAAAGTTATTAGAACGATAGTTACCACCACCGATAGATGATCCGTTAGCCTGAGGCGTTAGGCGGGTTACATCCCCCAGACCTCTTGTAATAGATGGGAGATTTTCGATTTGAGCTCTTGTAACTGTGGTTGCTGTCCCAACCCTGTTTCTTTTTAGGAGCGCATCCGTTCTTCCTACTACAACTACCTCTTCCATAGCTTGCCCGCCAGTTGAAAGTTTCGATTGCAATAAGTAAGGCTGGCCCAACTCAAGGTAAACATCTTGCTGAATGTCAGGCGTATAGCCAACATAGGTTATTTCAATTTTGTAAGGCCCGCCTACGCGAACATTACCCAGGTTAATATTACCACTTTCGTTAGTGGTACCCTTATATACCGTACCCGTGGGAGTGTGGGTAGCAGTAACGGTTGCGCCAGATAACGGTGCCCCGGCATTGTCGGTAATTTTACCAGTAATACTACTGGTGGTTACCTGCGCCTGTACTATTGCGGCCGATAAAAATACCAGCGCAATAAAAAGGAAAATTTTCTTTAGCATAGAAAAAATAGTTTTAAGCAGCAAAGAAACGCAATAAATTTTAACATTTCAGAGGCTTATGTTAACAAATTGTAACCTCACTTTAACATATTTAGATATTGATTAACATCAAGATTAGAGGAATTTTAAGGGCCTACCGCTGGTGAGTTAACAATTATTTAATGTTGCCAACCGGGTTTTATACAAAAACGAAAAAACCTGCCAAATATTTGACAGGTTGAAAAGAACTTGAAACAGGGAAAAATTTGTTTAAGTTTAAATTAACCACATAGATTTAATAGAAAATCATAGTGCTGGGGTTGCATAGATTCCCCCAGGGCGGAACATAGCTGATGTCTTTTTATGTTTTCTTTTTACTATCATAATTCTATGTGCCTATATGGTTTAAAATTAGTTTAACCTTATTTTTTATAAATAACTCAGATTTGTTTTCGGAGTGAGTTGCAAAAGGGTCTCATACATTAATCTGATCGTATTTTCGATATCGTCTTTATGGATCATTTCCACCGTGGTGTGCATATAACGCAAAGGCATCGATATTAAAACAGACGGACAGCCATCATTGGCATAAGCAAAAGAATCAGTATCGGTACCTGTACTCCGGCTTAATGCCCGCCACTGCACTGGAATTTTTTGGTCCTCCGCTACTTTTTCTACAAAAGCCAGCAATTTGTTATGAATGGCAGGTCCGTAAGCTAAAGATGGACCTTTGCTGCAGGCCACATCGCCTTCAATACGCTTGTTGATCATGAAATGACCCGTGTCATGTGTTACATCTGTTACAATGGCTACATCAGGTTTAATACGGCGGGCAATCATTTCCGCGCCACGCAGGCCTATTTCTTCCTGTACGGCATTGACTACATATAAACTGTAAGGCAGTTTCTTTTTATTTTCTTTCAAAAGACGTGCTACTTCGGCTATCATAAAACCTCCAATGCGGTTATCGAAAGCGCGGCCTACATAAAAATCGTTAGCGAGCTCGTCAAAACCATCCTGGTAAGTAACCACAGCACCCACGTGTATGCCCAGGTCTTCTACTTCTTTTTTGCTTCTTACCCCGCAATCAATACATACATTTTCTACCTTGGGCTGGGTTTCGCTTTCCTTGCCAATACGCGTATGTATGGCGGGCCAGCCAAATACACCTTTTACAATGCCCTTTTTGCCATGCACATTTACTCTTAGCCCGGGTGCAATCTGGTGATCCACACCGCCATTACGTTTCAGGAAAATAAGGCCATTATCTGTAATATAATTAACAAACCAGCTGATCTCATCGGCATGGGCTTCAATCACTACTTTAAAAGGCTGGCCCGGGTTAATAATACCTACTGCGGTTCCATAAGGATCTACAAACTGCTCATCTATATAGGGCGAGAGGTATTTTAACCAGAGCTTTTGCCCCCAGGTTTCAAAACCTACCGGGGACGCATTATTAATATAGTCTTTCAAAAACGCCATGGACGCACCGGTAGTAACCGGGCCGGCTTTCTCTTCTTTTTTCTTTGTATTCTTTGCTTTAGCCATAATAACAGTATTAGCTTCAAACGTACAAGAAATTTTTCATTCATAAAACCTCCAATCCCTGTCTTCCTTGTAAACCTTTCAACTATTCTCCCATGCAGCTTTTTTACGAAAACAATCGTCATGTAAAAAAAGAGAATCAAATGAAGCGATTTTTGTTACCCATTATTTTAGCAGTTGCTTTATTTTTAGTAGATAATGTGGCGCAGGCGCAACGGGGACGTATTTACCGAAGTTACCCGGTGTACCGGAGCAGGCCCATGGTTTCAGTGGGTATAGGGGGTGTATTTGGCGGATATTACGGACCCAGGATATGGAGGGGCTACGGCTGGGGGCCCAGGGTTGGTGTCAATGTAGGCATGGTGATTCCTCCTCCCGGATCTCCGGTTCGCGGATTACCTCCGGGTGCAGTGAAAAGAGAAATTAACGGTATTACCTACTATTACCGGAATGATATGTATTTCCGCGAGTTGCAGGAGGGAGGCTTTGAGGTAGTAGAAGCTCCTATAGGAGCAACGCTCAATAGAATTCCCGCCGGCGCTGAGTTTAGAAAAATAGAAGGTAAATACTATTATGAGAAGAATGGTACTTTTTACGAAAGAGAGACAGACCGGAACGGGCGTGTGTTCTATATAATAGTTGGTAAAAATGGTAGTTTGGGCAACGATGTACCCTACGATGATGATACTTACAAAGAACCGGTTGACCGGGATAATGTTTACGATGATAACCGTCAGGAAGCTCCGGTGGTGAAGAATGGCAACGAGGCGCGCGAACCGGGAGAAGGCGCTTATTCTGTGAGGCCGCAGGTGGGCGACCGGTTTGAGCAGTTGCCACGTGACAGCCGGGAAGTTACCAGGGATGGCAAAAAATTATTTGTTTCTCCTAACGGGGTTTATTACAAAGAAGTAAAAGAAGAAGGCGCTACTGAATATGAAGTGGTGGATGTAAAATAAGTGAATATCCGTTGATTGTTTTTATTGTTAATTGTAACCGCCTGATGAAGGCGGTTTTTTTATGGCAATCCCAGTCAAAATAATCCTCTATCTTAAATTCATTCTTGCGCTTACCAGCACCTGTGCAGGGCGGAGTGTGAAGCGGGTGATATTGGTTTGAATAGCATTGATCAATACCTGCTCGTATTCTTTGGTATTGAGTATATTCATCCATTTTAATTCGAGGTCAATTTTGCGCTTGCCTACCGTATGCCTGTATGATGCATCTACAAACTGGTTCTTGAATTGCTGCTGTGCAATGGTATAGCGGTTCCAGTCTCCCGACAGATTGAAAGAGCCCTTTTCAGAAATATAGAAGCTGAGCTTAGCAGCCTGTGAAAGCGTATGGGTTAGGTTGTTGGTTCCCCTGTCAACCCGCTTTGCATATCCATAGGCCATATTATAACCGGCTATCAGCCAGCTTAAAGAACTGTTCTCTATTTTGAGACTGGCGGTTTGATTGTGGTTGACGGCGGTAAAAAGGTTATTGTTCAGGAGGTTCATCACTTCTGAGCGGGAGTAATTATAAGCTACTCCAATATTAGTAGCAGCCTGCTTCATGTACTTGCTCCAATTCAAAAAGAGTGTATGGGTGTTGCCCGAATTATCCTGTAGAATGGTTGTGGATACCTGCTGACCATTTTCTGCAATTTGCCGGGATAACATAATATTAGATTGGTTATGCGTATAATTATACCCCGCATTGGCATCTATATTATGTAGTAGGTTTTTGTAGGCAATGCGGCCACCGGCTCTTGTAAATACGGCCTCTTCAATCGGCGATTGGTAGGCATTGATATTGAGCGCGCTGAATACATAGCCGGGATAAATACTGGTTAAGCTGCTAAACCGGTTTGTTCTTGCAGCATTGGCAGAGAAGGTGAATTTTTTAACAGCCAGTTCTGCGAAGAAGGAGGGCTGAAAGAGCCATCTGTTCAGGTCTCTCTGGAAAAGATTGTCCTGGTCTTTTGCATGTATGATATTATTGGATAAAGGCAGATTAACCGATAACCTTAGGTTTTCCTTTTTTAAATTGATGCCAACGGATGCCTGTGTATTAAAATGATCCATGCTTAACCTGTTGCGCCAGGGAACATTCATCGATTGTATGACATTGGGCGCCTGGGTAAGTTCCAGATCCGTGTTTAATAATTCGTCGGCATATAAAAACTTCAAAGCGGGAATAATGGTAAGATCCTTCTTACTGAAAGCCATGCTTA
>JBCNOR010000142.1:0-10083 GCA_039593785.1 Niabella sp.
TTAACACCGTGGAAGAAGAACCGGTGCTGGTAAACAATAGTAAGCTGGTAGTGGCCGAAATACCGGAAGAAGTGGCGGATGACCGGGCCGGTATTGAGCCCACCGATAAGGTGATCCTGATTGTTGGGGACGATACCAATTTTGCAAAGGCGTTACTAAAGTATACGCACCAGCGCGGCTATAAAGGAATTATTATTGTAAGAGGCGACCTGGCAGCACCGGCAGCCCTGCAATATAAACCGGCCGCCATTTTGCTGGATATACAGCTACCTGTAAAAGACGGATGGCAGGTTATGGATGAGATCAAGAGCAACCCGAGAACGCGTCATATACCGGTACATATTATGTCATCGCTGGAGGTTAAAAAAGAAAGCCTGCTGAAGGGAGCGATCGACTTTATTAATAAACCTGTAGCACTGGAGCAGATCAGCAAGATCTTCCGGAAAATAGAAGATGCTTTAACGGGCCATCCTAAAAAAGTGCTGATCGTTGAAGAGAATCCCAAGCACGCCACGGCATTATCTTATTTCCTCAGTAATTTCAATATTGTATCTGAAATAAAAGATAATGTAGATGATAGTATAGCAGCCCTGATGTCGGATAAAGTGAACTGCGTCATACTGGATATGGGAATACCCGATAAAACGGGATATGAAACCCTGGAAGCGATCAAGCAAAGGCAGGGACTGGAAGACTTGCCGATCATTATTTTTACCGGTAAAAACCTGTCGCATGCAGAGGAGCTGAAGATAAAGCAATACGCAGACTCCATCGTTATTAAAACAGCGCATTCTTTCCAGCGTATACTGGATGAAGTAGGATTGTTCCTGCATTTGGTGGAGGAACATCATCCTTCAACAGAAAAACGCAAGATCAATAAGCTGGGATCACTCAACGAAGTATTGAAAGATAAAACCGTACTGGTAGCCGACGATGATGTACGTAACATCTTTTCGTTAACAAAAACATTAGAACAATACCAGATGAAAGTGGTATCTACCATTGATGGTAAGGAAGCATTGATGCAACTGGAAGCACACCCCGAAACATCGATCATACTGATGGATATGATGATGCCTGAAATGGACGGGTATGAAACGATACAGCGTATCAGAAGCAAGCCCGAATATGCGAAGCTGCCCATTATAGCAGTAACGGCGAAGGCCATGACGGGAGACCGGGAGCGCTGCATCAGGGCAGGAGCATCCGACTATATATCGAAACCGGTAGACAAAGACCAGTTATTATCCTTATTACGGGTTTGGCTTTACGAAAACTGAGATCAGGCATGAACAACAAAGAGAAAACCATTTTGATAGTAGACGATGATAACCGTAATATTTTTGCACTGGAGCTGACGCTGAAGGCAAGAAAATACCGTTATGTATCCTGCACCACCGCCGCCGAAGGGCTTCGGATACTACGTACCGATCCTGCTATTGGCCTGGTGCTGATGGATATGATGATGGCCGAAATGGATGGTTATGAAACCATCCGCATCATCCGTTCTTCAACCGAATACCCTGATGTTCCGGTTATTGCGGTAACGGCCAATGCGATGAGCGGCGACAGGGAAAAATGCCTCGAAGCAGGAGCCAACGGGTATATTTCCAAACCTATTAATGTGGACCAATTATTGGTTATGATTGAAAAATGGCTATAGATGATAGAACCGGACATCATTAAAGACGAGGAAATGGAAATGCTGCTGCGGGATATTGCAGAACTCTATGATTACGATTTTACGCAATATACCCGGTCTTCTTTAAGAAGGCGGCTGAACCGCATTTGCATGCTGGATAAGTTTACAAGCTTTGCAGAACTGAGGTACAGGATCACTAAAGATCCTACCTACCTGACCCGCTTTATTGAAGAGGTTACCGTTAATGTTACCGAAATGTTCCGGGATCCCGGATTTTACAAAACGCTGAGAGATCATATATTGCCAACCTTAGGCACCCACCCGTTTGTAAGGGTATGGGTTGCAGGCTGCTCCACCGGTGAAGAAGCTTACTCTGTTGCTATACTTTTGAAGGAGGCAGGGCTATATCATAAGTCACTGATTTATGCCACAGATATCAATCCCGGTGTTATTGAAAAAGCATCCAGGGGTATTTTCCAGGCCGGGCCCATCAAGCAATACTCGGAGAACTATATGCTATCCGGCGGTAAGCAGGATTTTTCTTCCTATTATATTTCGCGTTACGATATGGTGAAGTTTGATGAGGCATTAAGTGAAAAGATGATCTTTTCAACCCATAACCTGGTATCTGACTCATCATTTAACGAGTTCCAGTTGATTTTATGCAGGAATGTAATGATCTATTTTGACAAGAACCTGCAGGGTAAAGTGCTGAGGCTTTTTGATGACAGCCTGCAATCTTTGGGTTGGCTGGCGCTGGGATCGAAGGAAACCCTGAGACACTCTACCATAGAGCCCCGCTACAAGCAGTGGCAGGGAGAAAAAATATGGAGAAAAACAAGTTAAGTTTTAATGCGCCGTGAAGGCTTCAACAGAAATATTATTGATCGGTGGCTCCGCAGGCAGCATCAGCGTGTTGCTGGAGATCATTCCCCGGCTGGATAAGTACCTTCCTTTTCCCGTTATCATTATACTGCATCGGAAAGCGCATCCCGAAAGCAACCTGAGTGAGCTGCTGAAATTTCACAGCAGTTTACCGGTAGCAGAGGTGGAGGACAAAACTCCCCTGAACGCAGGCTGTCTCTACCTGGCACCCGCTGATTATCATCTTTTGCTGGAAACCAAGTCACTGGCAGCATTGGATAGCTCAGAAAAAGTGAACTACTCCCGGCCATCGATTGATGTGAGCTTCCAATCTGCAGCCGTGCTGTTTAAACAACATACAGCCGGGCTCTTGCTATCAGGCGCCAACGCCGATGGCATGGAGGGCCTGCTTACCATTGCAGCCTATGGCGGTACTGTATTGGTGCAAGACCCTGCATCAGCCGAGTTTGGTTATATGCCCAAGCAAACGCTTCTTAATCTTGAAGCGGACGCCGTTTTGAAACCTGCGCAAATGGCCGCATTCATTAACAACCTTAATAAAAAAGAGCAACGCTAATGGTTGCTCTTGTAGAATTTATTTCAGTTCCCTGATCTTTATATTGCGATAGCTGACCTCGTTACCATGATCCTGTAATAAGATATGGCCCTTGTCGGCCTCACCAAAATTTTTCCAGTTTTTATACTTGCTGATTTTAACCAGTTCTCTGAATTCGGGCGACTTGCGTTCATACTCTAATACCTTTACCCCGTTTAACCAATGTTCTACATGGTTATTTGGATAAACAATTACTTTTCCTGTATTCCATTCGCCTATAGCATGCGTTGCACCTGCTTTTGAAGATGTTTTCAGATCGTAAAGAGAAGCCAGTGTACGATTACCGTCACGTCCCATCTTGGCATCCGGATGCACTGCATCATCGAGTATCTGGTATTCTAAACCGATAGCCGACATGCCTGTTTGTTCTTTCAAAGTAACAAAATACTTTACACCGCTATTGGCGCCACGGGTGAGCTTAAAATCGAAGCTTAATTCAAAAGCACCATATTGACCGGTTGTAACAATATCTCCTGCATTCTGCGATTCAGAACCATCGGTTGCCTGTATGGTTAAAATACCATCTTTAATAACCCAGCCTTTAGGGGAAGTAGGGAAGGTGCTGGCTTTTGCACTTCTCCAGCCTTTGCTGGTTTTACCATCAAATAATAATTTCCACCCGGCTTTCTTTTCTTCAGACGTTAAGGTATTTACCTGTGCATGTATAAAATTACCTGAACCTAATAATAAAAGGGCTAAAGCGGATGTTGTACAAATTTTCCTGATTTTCATAATGTCTGATCCTGTTATATGTATATTTTTTTGTTATAAAATAAGCCTGTTCTGTATGTACCCGTAATTAGTATTTAAAAACCTTGCCGTTTACCATTACCTCCTGTGTCTTTTCATCAAAAGTGGCTTTGGAACCGGTATGCGCCGCAGCAGTAGTCATAATATTGGCAATGCTATGGCTGTAACCCGCTTCAACCGGGGCATTCGGTTGCTTCCTGCTGCGGATGCACTCCATCCAGTTACGTACGTGGTTAGAAGTAAG
Organism: Niabella sp.; assembly: GCA_039593785.1. Taxonomy (GTDB): domain Bacteria; phylum Bacteroidota; class Bacteroidia; order Chitinophagales; family Chitinophagaceae; genus Niabella. The sequence continues at coordinate 4,117 of JBCNOR010000142.1, forward strand.
CACATCTCCACCGGTATTGGCTGAGGCTACTACCTGCTCATTATTAGGCAGGCTGATATTAGGTAAAAGGTTGGCCTTCATTCCCATTGCAGCAGCCATTTTTTCGGTAAGACCACCCTGGGGCGATATCTTATTGGTGATCAGGTTTAACTCACCACCATTAGAATAATAGATCTCTGCCGGGCGCTCATCGCCGTTATGCATCCTGGATCCGAAAGTTACCTGGAAGCCTTTTGAAAGATCGTCCTGCGGACCGTAATCAAAAGCAGCCAATATCGTATCCCAGTTTCTGCGACCATCCTTCCACTGGTAAATACCGCCGTTCGCTACTACGCTGCGCGGATGTTTTAAGCCGGTAAACCAATGTACGGTATCAATCTGGTGGCTCATCCACTGACCCGGAAGACCGGAGGAGTAAGGCCAGAACAAACGATACTCGAGGTAGATACGCGGATCAAATTTCTCGTAAGGCCGGTTCATGATAAAGCGCTTCCAATCGGTATCCGCTTCTTTTAACTGTTTTACTACATCAGGACGACGCCAGCGCCCGGGCTGGTTCACATTCCAGGTTAACTCAACCATGGTGATGGGCCCAAACTGGCCCGACTTAATAAAGTCGTTGGCTGCATGGTAATTGGTGCCACTGCGGCGCTGGGAACCAATCTGCACGATCTTGCCGGTTTCCTTAACGGCTTTCAAAGCCGCCCTGTTGTCTTCCATGGTTTCGGCAAAGGGCTTCTCTACATAAGCATCGCAACCTGCCTTTACAGCCTCAATGGTGTGAAGCGCATGCTGGAAATCAGCAGTGCCTATAAATACCGCATCCACCGTTTTACTGGCATATAACTCTTCATTATTGCGATAAGCTTTTACATCGTTGCCCATTTTTTCCTTCCACATGGCAGCTCCCTGCTCACGCCTCAGTTTCCATATATCGGATACGCCCACTACTTCAAAATTGAGCTCTTTATAATGGTTCATAAAGCAGGGCATGTGCGAGGAGCGATGGCGGTCAGAAAAACCAACCACACCAACGCGCACCCTGTCGTTAGCGCCGATAATCCGGTTATAACTTTTTGCGCTGAATACACTGTTGGATACCAGAACACCGGCGCCTGCTATGGAAGCCTGCCTGATAAAATTGCGACGCGAATTTTTCATTGAATTGATACTAGTTTGAGTGGTCAATAAGATGGCAATTGCTCTGCATTTAAATTGATGGCATGCAAACAATTTTCGATGAAATTAGTAAAAACAGGGCAGGAAACCGATAAATGATCAGTGATATTTTAGTTATCTTAATTATAAATATATGGAAAACAGCATTTTAAAACCAAAACAATCCCCCTTTTTGGAACAAAAATACAAATGATTGAACAAGGTATGTTGTATCACCCATTGCTCTAATAGCTTACGTACCATTAAACCGGTACCTTTCATAAGCCCCTGCTATTCGCGGGGTAATGAATTGAGGTACTCAATAGGAGACACTTTGAAATATTTCTGGAAATTCCTGCTGAAAAGACTTTGCGAACTATAGCCTACCATCTTCGATATCTGGAACAACGAAAACTCATTTTGCGCATTCAGGCCGGCTGCGGTTTTCAGCCGGGTAATATCAATCAGCTCTTTGGGTGAAAGAGAAGACAATGACTTTATTTTCCGGTAAAATGTAGTGCGACTCATAAACATATGTTCTGCCAGGTCATCAATATCAATATTAGGATCCTTGATATTGGTCCTGATATAATCATCCAGCTTTTTTAAAAAAGCTTCATCAGTTTTGGAGTGCGCCATTACACGTACATCTTCAAAGGGAGAGCTGGCAAAATGTTCCTTGATCTTTAAACGGTTTTTTAAAAGATTAGCAATCTGCACCTGCAAAAGCTCGGGTGAGAAAGGCTTTTGTATATAGGCATCAGCGCCTACTTCTAAGCCCTCAATATGCGCCTTATGGGTATTTTTGGCAGTTAATAAAATGATCGGGATATGGCAGTATTCAACTTTTGATTTGATCAATCTGCAGAGATCAAAACCATCGATACCAGGCATCATTATATCCGATATAATTAAATGCACCGTTTCATTGTCGAGAATATTTTGTGCAATTTCTCCATTGGCCGCCAGGTGCAGGGTATAGGTATCGCCTAATACCTGCGAAAGGAATTCCAATATGTCTTCGTTGTCATCTACAATAAGTATACTTTCTGTCATGTACTACTTCTTTTTCCAGCTGCTTAATTTAAATTCAATTTTTTGTCGCAGCGGCAACTTCAGTTCGAAAATAATTAAATTAGTTTCACCCGATCGCAAACTAATACTACCGTAATGCAGGTCTGCCAGCGACTTCGCTAATGACAAACCAATACCGGTACCCGGCTTTTCATTGCCTCGCATCCGGAAAAATGGTTCAAAAATGCGATCCCTGAATTCTTCGGGTATACCTTTCCCATCATTCATAAATTGAATAACAAAATAGTCATCCGTTGTACCAACAGGAGGCATTATCACTTTAGCCCGGCTGTCGCCATACTTCAATGCATTGGATAGCAGGTTGGTGAAAATTTTAACCAGGGCTTCAATATCTACAAAAGCAACAACAGGCTCAGGCGGAAGGTTCGCTTCTAATTGAATCCCGTTCTTCATTGCTTCGGCCTTAAAGTTATTTATTTGTTCCATTAACAAAGCCGAAATATCAGTTTTCACAAAACTTAACCCAAACTGGTCGGCTTCCGTTTTCCTGAAGTCGAGCAACTGGCTGGTTAATTCGGCTAACCTGTGTGCATTTCGTTCTGCCAAAACAAGGCTCTTCTTGATTTCCGGCTGATCGTCTACCTTTTTTACCACCCACTTTATAGGCCCCATGATTAATGTAAGTGGCGTTTGTATTTCATGAGCAATATTGGTAAAGAACTCAATCTTTGCCTGGTAAATTTCTTTTTCTTTTTCATGCTCAAACAGCATCAGCTTATTATGATTTTTTCGATCCAGGTAGTTCTGGTAGTATCGAATAGAAAAATAGAAGATAGCTGTTAACAGTAAAGCGTATAAAACGTAGGCCGTATTGGTTTTCCAGAAAGGTGGAAGGATCTTAATAAAAATCTCTTTTTCCTGGCCCACCCAATTGCCGGTATTACTTTCGGCCTGAACAACGAAAGTATAATTTCCGGGAGCCAGGTCGGTAAAATAAGCATCCCGGTTGGTGTTCAGGTAAGTCCATGCATTATCCAGTCCCTCCATCCTGAACTTGTAACGGGTAACATCGGGCGATGCATAGTTCAGTGCGGCAAACTCAATACTGAAATTATTCTGGTCGTATGCAAGTGTAATGGTATCCGTATATAAAATGGAACGTGTCAACGGACTATCGGGCTCATTGGGCACCAGTTCTTTGCTATTAACCCGAAAGCCGGTAATATAAGTAGGAGGGCTTGTATATTTTTGACCCAGCTGAGCCGGATTAAAAGAGATCATACCTTTTACTGATCCGAAATACATAGTACCGTCCGCATCCCGGTATGCCGAATTATAATTAAACTGATCGGTGATCAACCCATTGGAGCGCGTATACACGCATACCTGCTCCGTCCGTTTGTCCAGGCATATCAGTCCCTTTAGTGAGCTCACCCATAAACGTTTTTCGTCATCTTCCAGTATGCTAAATACTACATTACTGAGCAAGCCTTGCTTTACGGTAAACCTTTTAAAAGAGCGGTGGTCTTTACTCAACCTGATCAAACCGCCTCCATTGGTAGCAAACCAGATGAAGTGATCACTGTCTTCCATAATATTATATACGGCAAACTCATCAACCATTTTATCTTTTACTTTTCTACCAAAACGGATATTACCCTGCTTACCTGTTTTTGGATTATAAAAAAAGGCGCCCTCCGACACGCTACCCGTCCATATATTGCCCCGGCTGTCTTCTTTTATATCAAAAGTGTACACATTAAAAGGTATTTGGGGTACCCTTTTAAACCTGTTTTGCCTGGGGTCAAATGTAAACAGGCTGGGGCCATGATAAGCGGTGCCGATCAGCAATGTGCTGTCTTTGGTGAGGTAGATGCTGGAGACAAAGTCACTGGCTGTATTGCTGCTGTCTTTTACCTGCGCAAACCTGCGGGTAACCTTACCGGTTGACAGATCCATTATTTCCAGGCCGTGAAAAAACGGCCCAACCAACAATTGATTGCCCCAAGCCAGCAGGCCATGAATATTAGGATAGGATATATCTCCCGGTTTACCGGTGGCTGTGTAATGAGTGAACCGGCCGGTTGCCGGATCGAATTGATTGATACCCGCATCTTCTGTACCTATCCAGAGATGGCCTTGGGCATCCGGTACGATTTCCCTTACCGCATCGCCCGAAATAGAGTTAACACCAGGCAGGGGATAGTATTTCTTAAACTTCGAGTTTTCTTTGGAATAATAGTTTAAACCGCCAAAATAAGTGCCCACCCACATGCCGCCCTGGTTATCCTTACAAAAAGTATACACCGCATTGTCGGCAATAGCATAGGAGTCGCCCGCTCTTTTACGGAGATGCTCGGTTTTACCAGATCCCATATCATAAATATAGATCCCCGACTCGGTCGCCACCCAGTACTGCTGCCCTGATCCTCTTATAATATCTCTTACATAAATGGATGCATATTTATTAGGGCTAAGAGGTAAAGATTGTACCTGGCCGGTTTTAATATTGTAGGTTTTTAAACCCTGTTTAAAGCAGCCGATCATCAGTTCGTTGGCGTTCATGGCATATATCTTACTTATGGATCGCAGATCCGGCGCCACCTCCGGACCAACTATTCTTACATAATCGATATTTTTCTTAGCAGGATGATAGATTCCGATAGTACCATCATCACTACCTGCCCAAAGATTCATTTGCGGGTCGAGCGCAATACAGGACGCCTGCAGCTTTAAATCTGTTACCTTCTTTTGTACCGGATCATATTGGTGAAGCCTGTATCCCGACAAAAACCAGAGCCTGTCTTTATTATCTATCACCAGGTGGCTGATATAGCTTTGCGATGCCATCTCCAGCTCAGTAAAAACCTCCTGGTAAGGATCGTATTTAAAAATGCCCTTACCGGTACCTATCCATAACATACCCTTGCTGTCTTCAACAATAGTGGTGATAATATTATTGCCGATATTACCCAGCTTACTGTTCTTATTGTTAAAGGATTTAAAAGTGTACCCGTCAAAACGGTTTAGGCCACCTCCACGGGTGCCCATCCAGATTAGTCCTTTCCGATCCTGCAGAATCGTAATGACCGCATTATGTACCAGGCCGTCATCAACCTGGTAATGCTTAAAATAATACTGCCCGTAGCAGGATGAAACGATAAGCTTTAGTAAGGAGAAGCAAACAAAAAAATAATAGGAACGGCGCATAATTCGTTGATCCAAATATATTAAATGACCATTATAAAAAAATGAGCAGGCGATCCTGTACAAAGACCGTTTGCTCTGATTTCCATATTGTCGTTCCTGCAACAGCAGTTTTGCCGGTGCTGATTTTTAATTTTGGTACAAAAAGACAAAATATTGAATAAAGCGTTCTGCCTGGTTGATGCCATACAAGATGGTGCCATTCAAATTTTCGCCTATGCTATAGTTTCTTTTGTACGTTCTTTCGAGCCTAGTGGGGCACTCCCCAGGGCTACCGCATCAATTCCTCTTTGTTTATAACAGCATATATCACTGCTACGCAGCTCCGTTAACTAACGAATGATTATGGCCTCTCTATTCATACGATGCCGCTATGCGGCATCGATCACAATAATAAAAGCAGCCTAGCTACAATATATTAGTAAAGAATAATCATAAAGGCGTTAGAGCCGCATGGCAGCGATATATTATACCAAACCTGCATCAATTTTATTGAAATACATCCGACTGGTTTGTGAGACACAAACCTCAGCATAGCCTGGCCAGTGTCCTCACTGGCTTGAAGAG